>JAICIW010000030.1 GCA_025928735.1 Rhodanobacteraceae bacterium
ACCTTCTTGCCCCGGCTCTGGAGCCAGGCAATGCCCTGCTTCAGTTCGTCCGGGATGATGCCTTGCGGCGGGGTGAAACGCATTGTGCCTTCGGGCGCACCCTCGGCTGGCGGTGCGAACGCCACCAGAATCACGTCCCACTGCGATGGGACATCCCGTATCGGAAACGGCTTGCCGTCCCTGAATCTTGAGCCGGTCCAGTAGCCGATCAGCCAATGCCCGTTTGTGTTCCCGTCGTGCGCGACGGGGGTGACAGCGGCTTTCTGCTCGCCGCCAGCCCACGCCGTGTGACGTTGGCAGGGTTTTGCCGGCTCCTTGAGCGCGTGCGGGTCCGGAAAACTGTAAGGACCTGCTTTTGTGCCATCGCCCAGGTACCAGTGCAGCAACGCCACGTTCTGCAAGTGGTAGTCCGCACCCTGTGTGCGGGCAATGTAGGGGGTTGATGACGGGAAATTGTTCTTGAGATTGGTATCGGTCGGTTCCAGCAAAAAGTAATCCGTCCCGACCCCCGCTCCGCAGCGACCGTCCCCAACGGGACGCTTCCACGGCTTGAAGAAATTGCCCGGGGCACCCTTCGTGTAGAAATAGTTGCCCGGATCTTGCAAAGGGTCGTACAAGAATTCCGCCAGTTGCTGCGTCAGCGGCTGGATGTCCTGCTCACTGACGATCGCGGGCGCATCGTGCAGGTACGCCCCCAGGACGAACGAGTTCCCCGTGACCGGATCCACGCCATGTGTGCCCCAGGTGCAGCACACCGTCGCGTCGCCCAAGGCATAAAAAGCCGTGTCGTGCGCCACCGCGATGATCAGCTTGCCGCGGACACTCGGGATCTTCCGGAAGAGTTGCTTCTCCACGTATTCCGAATCGACAATGGCGAAAGACCGCCCGCTCCGTCCTGCATGCAGCAGGTAGCCGCTGCCGACCGGCACGTTGATCGTGACCGGTTCGATTTGTGGTGCTCCCAGCAGGGTATGTCCTTTCTTCGCGCCCGCAAATGTCGCATCGAGCAGGGCATCGCCGAATTGCGTTTTTTCGCCCGTGCCAAAGTCGTACTTCGCAAACAACGGTGATTTCAGCAGGAGCGGCACGTCACCGGCGGCATCCAGTGAGGTCGTCTTGCCTGTGAACGTCAGTCGAATCGGCACCAGCACGGTCGGAATCACCATGGTTCCATCCTTCGCCGGGTCCTGCCCCGCAAAGGTGAGCGTTTGCCCGCTCACCGTGCGCATAAAAGTCGGCACGGTGCCACGTGCGCGTGCCGCCACGCAACAGCAGGACAGGACAAGAAACGCGAGCAGGTACCCGACTTTCAATGGCATCATTACTATCCTCGGCCAGCGAAGGCCTCATTCATCCCGCAGGAATCATCGAGCAAGCCGGCCGGCGGCGGCGCATGACGCACGAGACCCGCGATGGTTCCTGATGGCCGCATTGGCGACTGCTTCGAAACGGAACGCGAATTCGTCCCGACACACAGCCAATCCATCGTGCAAAATCGGGATTCCCCTACAACTTGAAGTGCAGCGAGGCCAGGTACAGGGTTCCGTTGTAATAGCGATTTGCCGGCATGGCCTTGATGAGGTCGTACTGGAAATATCTTGTATTGGTCAGATTGAGTCCACTCAGCGTGACCGACCAGTGCTTGTTGAACATCCAGCTGACGGTAGCGTCAAGTTCATCGTAGTCATTGACGAACGTCGAAGGAGCGCTCACCTGATAACCCGCCGTGAAGTATTTGCTCCTCCATTGGTAGGTGATGCGGGCACTGAAATGACCTTTTTCATAATAAGGGCTGAAGTTCACGGAGTATTTTGAGTTGTACGGCAGCGGGCCACCACCCTGGGACGTTCCATTGGAATACGTGAAGTTGGTGATCAGCCCCAGCCCCGATTCGCCGAAATATTGCTGGTAGGACACGTTGAAACCGCGCACCTTGCCCGAGCCGAGGTTCTGCGGCCGGCTGACCGAATACTGGCAAGTGTTGGTCGCGGCGTCACAGAAGCCCAGGTCGACGAGCTGCTGGAAATGCTGCGGCGCCGTCTGGGCCTCGTCGGTGAAATGGGTTTCGAGCGACGGTGCGCGAAGGATGTAGTTGTTGATCCTGATGAGGAATGCTTCGAAACCTACCGCCGCCTGCGGTTTGAAATTCCATTCCGCCGCAACCGAGTAGTTGGTTGCCTTGTACGGCAAGAGTTCCGGGTTGCCACCGGAACCCACCGGCGGAACGTTGGCAGCATTCAAGCTCAGTGACGGAATCTCGTTGGAAATGGTCTGTCGCGCGATCACCTTGGCCGCGGCCGCGCGCAACGTCACCGTATCCGTCGGCGTGTACGCGATGTTGAACGATGGCAACAGGAAGTGGTAGGAACTCTTGGTGGTTTTCCACCAACTGGCCGGTATGGGAAACACTGCCGGACCGGTCGGCTGGTATGCGCTTGAAGTGGTATCGGTTTTTACGTAACGCAATCCGATGTTGCCACTCAACGTGTCCGTCACGAAGTTCTGCTGGACATACGCGGCGCCAGTCTTCTCCTCTGCGACATATTTTCCATTGACGGTGCTCGACGCCAATTGCTTGTAGTGCAGGCTCTTCTGGAAAGCGATCTGCTTGTCGACGTCCGGAAAAATTCGATGTTGCATATCCGGCGAAAATCCTGAAAAATCGCCAAGTATGTCGGTGAAGCCATCAACGCCAAGATCCGCCTCGCTTATCTGCGTGCGCGGATCATCGGCAACGAACCCCGTCGGCGTGACGCGTACGTAATTTTCGTTGTAACGAATCCCGTAATCGAGGCGATTCAACACGCTGTCGAAGTCGTTGTGGAAGTCGACCTGGGCATTGCTCATCCGGTTGTATTGATCCGCGCTCCCGATCGTGAAGTTTGCGCTGCCATTCTGCCCTCCCAGCAACCAGTTGTGGGGATCGCGCACTGCCGCCGGATCGTCGTAGGTTGCGCCGTTGTTGATGTCCAGGGTGTAGCCACCGGCATACGCGGCTTCGTCCGCGTAGGTCGTGGTGTGGGGGTTGCTTGCCGCGGACATGCCGATCTTGGCGTCGACGCCCCAACGATCTGCGCTGTATTTCCCGGTCAGATAGATGCCCCGAATGTTCATCGAACTGACCCTGGGGTCGCTGTCCAGCATCGTCACCGCATGGCCCTGGGCCGCGGCCGGATTCGCGCAGGTCGGCGAAAACACGTCGCTGCACACGTGCAGCTGGTTGACGACCCCGGATGCCGCAGGGCTGATCGAATCCACATTCTGCGGCGCGATCTGCGCGAACGCGTACATCGACTGGTTGACGTTGTTGTACTTCTCGTGCAGGTACAGGCCATTCAGTCCGAACTCCAGACGATCGGTCGGCTTGAACTGTATGGCAAAGTTGCCGGAAGTGCGTTTGCGATCCTGCAGAAACCATGCGGCGTTGACTTCGCTCGGCGATTTTGCGGTGTTGCCCGCGGCCCCCGGTGCATTCACGTAATTGCTGACTGGAAAATAGCTGAATATCTCGACACCCTGGCGGTCGATTTGCTGTTCATAGCTGGAGGCGGAGACCAGGAACCCGAAGCTTCCCCGTGAATTCTTCCAGCTGTACAGGGCCGATCCCTTTGGCTTGGCCTTGCCGTAGGTCTGGTTGTACGTACCTCCGATGGATGCGGCGAAGGTATTGGCTTTGAGATCGAGCGGTTGACGGGTGTTGACCATGATCGTGCCGCCGATGCTTCCCTCCGGCAGCTTGGCCTGCGAAGTCTTGTACACCACGACATTCCCGACCAACTCCGGCGGCAAAATCGTGAAGTCGAAACCGCGCGATTGCCCGGAACCGAGCCAGGCCATCTGCGCAACTTGATGCCCATTGAGGAAGGTAAGGTTCAGGCTTGGATCGGTTCCATCGATGCTGACGCCACTGCCCTGCCCGAATATCCTGTCGATCGTGACGCCGGGGATCTGGGTCATGGCTTCGGCGACATCGGTGTTGGGAAATTTGCCGAGATCCTCGGAAGTAACCGCGTCCACGATCGAGTTCGCCGCGCGCTTGATCTCCAGTGCTTGCTGCAAGCTTGCACGAATCCCGACGACCTGCACTGTCTGCAGCTCTTGCACGGTCGCCTTGTTGTTTTTCCGGGTTTCCTGCGAGCGACCGCTTTGCCGGCTGTCATTCGATGCCGTCGAAGCAGCCTGCCGCGATGCGCTTGCCTGCGATGAACTTTGCGCCGCCGCGGCTTCGGGAGGCTGCCCGGATGGCCCCGGTGAACCCTGCTGAGCAACGTGCGCCTGTACCGAGGTTGCAAACAACAATGCGGCTGCAATATTTCCCGAAAGCAGAGTCTTGCGGTAGGTCACGGCGGCATCCTCCTTGATGGCTGAAGGGATTTGCCGCGACGTCGCGTGTTCAGCGAAAAGACGCCTGCAGCAATAAAACAGGACGCTGGGCTGCCCATTTTGCCGAGTAGCACGAGCGCAGCGCGCACACAAAAACGTGGTGGCGAAATGAATTGGCGCTATCGACACCCGAGCCTAGGAGCATGCAATAGGTGGTACCAATGAAAAAAGTGGCGTTTTGCATAGCCTCGGGTTATGCATCTTCCGCATTCACATGGAATGCCAAAGTGCAGGCATCGCTTCGGTGCGACGACGATTGCCACCGATATGCCGCAGGTCGCTGCTGCGCGGCAAGGCAACCTCGACCAAGGAAGCGCTGAGGCGATTCCTTTCATGGCTCTGCAAGCTCACCAAGAACGGAATCAACGCTCCACCCATTGCACCGAACTCGTCGAAGTGCAGGCGGGATTTGATCAGAACTTTCCTGACGCTTACGAAATGACGCCGCCGAGTAGATGGCCGACCACGAACGTGATCGCCGCCGCCACCGCAGTGATCGCAAACTGACGCGCGATCGAAAACGCGAGTCCGCGCCCGGTGAACAACGAGGTGCCGACCGCAATCAGGCACAAGCCAAGAAATGTCGTGCCCATGCTGGCGACCATCGCGACGCGGCCGCCCAGGAAGAAGTACGGCGCTACCGGAAAGATTGCGCCGAATGCAAAAAAACAGAACGACGACACCGCCGCGCTCCATGCCGAACCGCCGAGTTCGGACGGATCGATGCCCAGATCCTCGCGCACCACGGTATCCAGGGCGGTGCGCGGTGTTTCTGCAAGGTGCTCGGCGAGATGCTTTGCCTTCGCGTGCTCCAGGCCCTTGTCGCGGTAGATGCCCGCGATGCGGCGCACACCCTCTTCGGGTGCTACGGCCAGACGCTCGGCGCGTTCGGTGATCTGCGCCTGGTAGAACTCGCGGGAACTATTCACCGACAGCCACTCGCCCAGCGCCATCGAACACGAACCCGCGACCAGCCCGGCCAGTCCCGCCAGCAACACGGCGTGATTGCCGGTGGCGGCGCCGGCCATGCCCATCACCAGGCTGACGTTCGACACCAGTCCATCATTCGCGCCCAGCACCGACGCGCGCAAGGTGTTGCCGCCGGCCGCGGGATGGCGGTGCACGCGAACCGCCCGCGCGGCGTCGGCCACGAAATGATCGCGATGCCCGGCGCGATCGACCGGTGTTTCCAGATGATCGGCGTGTTCCAGCCGCACCACGGTCGGCATCACGAATCCGGTCCCGAACCACTTCGCGAGCGCGCCGAGCATCCGAACGCGTGCGCGCGGACGAGACGGCGGCACCTTCGCCCCCAATGCTGCAATGCGCGACTCCCAGAACGCCGCATTGGCACGCTCGCCCGCGGCGATGCGCCGGTACGCACGCGCGAGCCGCGCGTCGGAGGCCACGGCAGCAAGGCGCACATACAGCGCCTCGTTGTCGCGTTCGACGCGCAGGTTCTTGAGGTAGCGGCGGGCGCGCGGATCGATCACGCGAATGTCACTTGCAGAACATCTTTTTGAAGGCGTTGTCGCCGAAGCCGACGCTGACTTCACCGTTGTCACGCGCCACCACGGGTCGCCGGACAAGCGCCGGATATTCCTTCAGCAGCAACGTCCATTCCGGATCGCTGGCGGGATTCTTCCGCTGCGGCAGCAGATTGCGCCACGTCGTGGACGACTTGTTGACCAGATTTTCCCAGCCGCCGAGTTGTTTCGCCCAATCCTTCAATGTCATCGCCGGAATCGGATTTGCGCGGTAATCGACGAACGTGTATTCGACGCCGAAGCGATCCAACCAATTGCGCGCCTTGCGGCAGGTGTCGCAGGTGGGGAGGCCGTAAACAATGACGTTCATTCGCCACACCGCAGCAATTCGTTGATCGACGTTTTCGCGCGCGTCTTCTCGTCCACGCGCTTGACGATGATCGCGGCGTAGAGGCTGTGCGAACCATCCGCGGCGGGCAATGTACCGGACACCACCACACTGCCCGCGGGCACGCGGCCGTAGGAAATCGTCTTCGCGGCGCGATCGTAGATGCGCGTGGACTGCCCGAGATACACGCCCATGCCGAGCACGCTGCCGTGTTCGACCACCACGCCTTCCACGACTTCCGAACGCGCGCCGATGAAGCAGTCGTCCTCGATGATGGTGGGCGAAGCCTGCAACGGTTCCAGCACGCCGCCGATGCCGACACCGCCGGAAAGATGCACGCGCGCGCCGATCTGCGCGCAGGACCCGACGGTGGCCCAGGTATCGACCATTGCGCCCGGACCGACGTGCGCGCCGATATTGACGTAGCTCGGCATCAGCACCGCATCCTTTCCGACGAACGCGCCGCGGCGCACCAGCGCGCCGGGCACCACGCGTGCGCCAGCACTTCGGAACGCCAGTTCATCTGCGCCGGCGAATCGCAGCGGTACTTTGTCGAACGCCGCCATCGGGCCGCCGTCCATCACCCGCACGTCGTACGCGCGGAAATACAGAAGGATCGCGCGCTTGATCCACGAGTTGACCTTCCAGTCGCCCTGCCCGTCGGGCTCGGCCACGCGCAGGTCGCCGTTTTCCAGCGCGTCCAGCACCCGTTTTAGCGCCTCACGCAACACACCCAACCGCGCAGTGTCCAGCGATGTGCGCTGTTCCCACGCGTCGTCGATCAATGCTTCCAGTTCATGCATGTCACGGCTCCGAAGCAACCGCCATGCTGCCCGGCGCGAGTCGACGCTGCAATGCCTTGCGCAGGTCTTCCTGCAACGTGGCATCCAGGGGCGCGTCGTCGCGATCACTCAATTCGAAAAAATCTTCCACCTGGTCGCCGAAGGTCGCGATGCGCGCGTCGTGCACGCGCACGCCGACGTCCAGGAATGCCTGTGCGATCGCCACCAGCAGGCCCGGACGATCGCTGCACACCAGCGCCAGCCGCGTCAGCGGTTGGCCTTCGGCGCCGTGGAAGTCGATGCGCGGCGGCCGCTGGAAATGCCGGAGTCGCCGCGTGAGCCCGCGTCGCGCCGGCACCGTGCGCAAATGCGCGGCGCCGAACACGCGCGCAAGTGACTCACGCAGATCCGCGGTACGTTCTGCCGGCACCGGCGCCTGCGTGCCCGCCTCGAGCACCGTGAATGCATCCAGCGCACGTCCATCGCGGGACGTCATCACCCGTGCCGCAACCACGTCGAGCCGCATCCGGTCGAGCGTCGCCGCCGCCGCCGCGAACACGCCGTCACGATCGGGCGTGGCCACGAACACTTCGGTGCCGCCGCGCACGTCGGGCGGGCGCACGGCGATCACTGTCTGCGCATCCGGCGATTGCAGCATCGCCGCAAGCTGCCACGCGAGCGATTCCGACCGTTGACGCAGCAACGCCGGATCGGGAAACGTATCCAGCAACGCGTTCGTCTTCGCCACGTCGAAGCCGCGATCGGAAAGCAGCGCCAACGCGCGCGCACGCGCTTCGCGGATGCGCACCTCGGCCCTCGCGGGGCGTTCGAGATCGCGCCGCAACACGTAGCGCGCGGCAATATAGAGGTCCGCCAGCAGGCGATCCTTCCACGAGTTCCACAACTTCGGACTGGTGCCGGTGATGTCCGCGATAGTCAGGAGATACAGCATGTCCAGCCGTTCCCAGTTGCCGACCTGCACCGCAAAGCGATGCACGACTTCGGGATCGGCGATGTCCTGGCGCTGTGCGGTCACGCTCATCAACAAGTGCCAACGCACCAGCCATGCGACTTCCTCGGTGTCGTCCTCGTCGAGGCCGAGGCTGCGGCAGAACGCGCGCGCCTCGGTTTCGCCCAGTTGGGAATGATCACCACCGCGGCCCTTGGCGATGTCGTGGAACAGCCCCGCCAGCAACAGCAGTTCCGGCTTGGCCAGCCGTGCGAAGGCTTCGCAGGCCATCGGCAGCGACGCGCGCGCTTCCGGATCGGCATAGCGCGCGATGTTGCGCAACACCCGCAGCGTGTGTTCGTCGACGGTGTAGACGTGGAACAAATCGTATTGCATGCGGCCGACCACGCGCGCGAACGGCGGCAGGATCGCGGCCAGCACGCCATGGCGGTTGAGCGCTTCCAGCACCCGCACCGCGCCCGCGCCGCACCGCAGCAGATCGAGGAATGCGGCCAGCACCGCCGGATGCCGCGACAGCACCGTGCCGTGCTCGACCAGGGCGTGTTCGACCGCGCGCATGGTGGCCGCGGTGATGCCGGTGCAACCTTCGGCCTCGAAGCGCTTCTCGAACACCCGGATCAGCCCTTCTGGCGCGCCGAGCAGCCAGCCGGGCTCGCGCAATTCCAACCGGTTGCCGCGCATCACGAAGTGCTCGTCGCGATCGCGCGGCGCCGGCAGGGGATGCAGGAATTCCTGCAGACGCTCCAGCAACTGCACCAGCAGGCGTTCGGTCAGACCCGCCGCGCGAAAATAATCCTGCATGAAACGTTCGACCGGAGCGTTCCCCGTGGCATTGACGTCTTCGTAACCCAGCCGCGCGGCGACCGCACGCTGCCAGTCGAACAGCAGGCGTTCCTCGGCACGCCCGGCTTCCAGATGCAACGCGTAGCGGTCGCGACGCAGCATCACGCGCGCCTCGCGCAACGCGTCGGCCTCGCTCGCTTCCAGCAGGCGCGCCCGCACCAACCCATCCAGATCATCGACACCGACCAGACGTTTGCCGAGCCAGCGGATCAGGTCGAGGTTGCGCAAGCCGCCCGGACCGTCCTTGAGATCGGGTTCGAGGTTGTGGGTGGTGTCGTCGTAGCGGGCATGGCGCTGCGCGCGTTCTTCCAGCTTGGCGGCGAGGTAGGCGTCGGCGGGCCACAATGCGGGATCGCCGATCAAATCGTGCAGTTCGCGTTCGAAGCGTTCGGCGCCGGCCAGGCGGCGTGCATCCAGCAGGCTGGTGAAAACGCCTGCGTCCGCGCTCGCGATCTCGCGGCATTGCGCGAGCGTGCGCACCGCCTGGCCTGGTGTCAGACCGGTGTCCCACAGGCATGCGAAAAACGCCTCCAGCGCGCGCGCCAGCGCCTCATCCGGATCGGGCGCGTGCAGCACCAGCAGGTCCACGTCGGAATAGGGAAACAACAGCCCATGCCCGAACCCGCCGACCGCGAACAACACCGCCGCATTGGTTTCACCCGCATAGGCCGACCAGACGTGCGCACACACCGCGCCCACCGTTCGCGCGCGCGAACGCGCGAGTTCCCTGGCCTCCGCGCCCTGCCGGAATGCCACCGTCAGCGCGCGCGCGTGATCGTCCAGCAACTGCCGGAGCGCCGCGCGTGCATCACGCGACACGCCGGCACGCGGCAACGCCGGCGGCAGGCGGGGGGGCGGCGGGATTGTGGTTGCGCTTTGGGCTGACACGTTCGTCGCGCCCCGAGGAACAGGAGATGGGTGGCAGAGCCGCAAGAATCGCGTCCAGGTGCAGATTGCAGTGAAACGGGCACAAGCGCAAAGCCCGCGACGATGTCCGTGAATGCGCCCTGCTACCCGCCCTCAGTCCCCCGCTTCAACCATCTGGCCAGGCAGTCAACAGTTCATACCCGTCGTCGGTCACCGCAACGGTGTGCTCCCATTGCGCGGACAGCGAGTGATCCTTGGTGACCACCGTCCAGCCGTCCGGCATCTGACGGGTGTTGCGCTTGCCCGCGTTGATCATCGGCTCGACGGTAAAGGTCATGCCTTTTTCCAGCCGCATGCCTTCGCCCGGCCGGCCGTAGTGCAGCACCTGCGGCTCGTCGTGGTAGATGCGGCCGATGCCGTGCCCGCAATATTCGCGCACCACGGAATAACCCGCCGCTTCCGCGTGCTGCTGGATCGCGTGGCCAATATCACCCAGCGTCGCGCCGGGTTTGACCTGACCGATCCCCAGCATCATCGCTTCCCAAGTGGTATCGACCAACCGCTTCGCCAGCACCGACGGCTCGCCCACGAAATACATGCGCGAAGTGTCGCCGTGCCAGCCATCCTTGATGACGGTGACGTCGCAGTTGATGATGTCGCCTTCCTTGAGCACCTTGCCGGGGCTGGGGATGCCGTGGCAAATCACGTGATTGACCGAGGTGCACAGCGTCTTCGGGAAGCCGCGGTAGCCGACGTTGGCGGGGACCGCGTGCTGCACGTTCACGATGTGGTCGTATGCGATCTGGTCGATTTCCTCGGTGGTCACGCCGGGCTTGATGTGGTCCTTCAACAAGGCCAGCACCTCGGCTGCGAGCCGACCGGCGACGCGCATGCCTTCGAGTTCTTCGGGGGTTTTGGGGATGACGGGCATAGGCTTGAACGAGTCCGGATTCAGCGGCGCGCTGGATGACGACGCCATGGCAATGAGCCATCAACGGGTCGGGCGCGTCCGCTGGAATGAGGGGACAATTATCCACGATCCGTGCACCCGCTGCAGAAGCCGGACCCGGCGTATTGCCCAAGCCGTGCCGCTTCGGTACAATTGCCCGGCTTTGCGAAAGCAAACCGCCCACGCCGGGCGTCACCGGCGAATCCACACGCAGACCTGCATCCATCGTGATGCACCGGCACCGGGGTCCTTCGCAAGAAGGTCGTTGCCGCGGGGCCTGCGGAAGCCCAACCCCGGAACCTGTCGCGCCCATTGCCGTCGATCACGGCTGCGCTGCTCGAGGAAACGAGCGGGTTCCCACATCGGAGTTTCAAACCATGCCTCAAGTCACCATGCGCCAGATGCTGGAAGCCGGCGTGCATTTCGGCCACCAGACGCGCTACTGGAATCCCAAGATGGCGCCGTACATCTTCGGCGCGCGCGGCAAGATCCACATCATCAACCTCGAAGCGACGGTGCCGAAGTTCACCGACGCGATGAATTACCTGTCGGGCCTGGCGCAGAAGCGTCGCACCGTGCTGTTCGTCGGCACCAAGCGTTCGGCGCGCGAGGCAATCGGCGAGGAAGCCCAGCGCTGCGGCATGCCCTATGTCAACGCCCGCTGGCTGGGCGGCATGTTGACCAACTTCCGCACCGTCAAGCAGTCTGTCGCGCGGCTCAAGGAACTGGAATCCGCCGAAACCGACGGCACCTTCGACAAGCTGGTCAAGCACGAAGTGCTGTCCTTGCGTCGCGAGCGCGACAAGCTTGAGAGGTCGCTGGGCGGCATCAAGGACATGAAGAACCTGCCGGATGCATTGTTCGTGATCGACATCGGCCACGAGAACATCGCGGTGCTGGAAGCCAAGAAGCTCGGCATCCCGGTGGTCGCGGTGGTCGATACCAATTACGACCCGTCACTGGTCGATTACGCGATTCCGGGCAACGACGACGCCATTCGCGCGGTGCAGTTGTACGCGCGTGCCGCCGCCGACGCCGTGCTGGAGGGCAAGGCCGCGGCGCCGATCCAGGCGCGTGGCGATGACAACGATTTCGTCGAGCTCGACGCCGAGGGCAACCCGGTGGCGTCGAAGGATGACGACGGCCGCAAGCCCCGCCGCGCCCCGGCGAAGAAGGCCGCGCCGAAACCCGCTGCCCAAGTCGCCAACGTGCCGCCGCCGGGCAACGAAGACAAGACCGGCCTGGAACGCGCCGAAGCCGAAGTCGCCGAGAACGAAGCCTCTGACGAAGACGCGGCGAAGTAAGCCCGGCGCTTGTTCGCCACATAAAGGCTTTCCCTTCTCCCTCCGGGAGAAGGTGGCCCGAAGGGCCGGATGAGGGTACGGCTCTCGCGTTGAACGACTTGCGTCTGGCCCCATTTTAATGGCTGGCTTCGACCGAACCCTCACCGTTGCCAGGCTCGGCAATCCATTGCCTCGCCAAGCAACCCTGCCTTGACCATCCGTGGTCAAGGCGTTCGACGGCGCGAGGTGCGATTCAACGCGCCTCGCGAAAGCCCCGTCTCACCCCCTCTCCCGATGGGAGAGGGGTTCGAGCCGCAACGTTGCGGCGTCACCGAATTACTCAGAGGTAGCAACATGGAAATCACCGCCGCGATGGTCAAGGAACTGCGCGAGCGCTCCGGCGCCGGCATGATGGAGTGCAAGAAAGCGCTCACCCAGAACAACGGTGACGTCGGCGCCTCGATCGAATGGCTGCGCAAGCAAGGCTTGGCCAAGGCCGACAAGAAGGCGGACCGCGTGGCCGCCGAAGGCCGCATCGTGCTGGCGCAGTCCGGCCACAGCGGCGTG
>JAICIW010000232.1 GCA_025928735.1 Rhodanobacteraceae bacterium
CACCCTGCGCCTTACCGGTGCACGCAGCCCCGATTACGGCATGGTGATGCTGCACCATTCACGCTTGGCACACGGCGACAGCACGATGGAGATGGTCGATCACCTCGACATTCCGCCGCACGGCAGCGCGACGTTGGCGCCCGGCGGCTATCACCTGATGCTGTCGCAACAGACGCATGCCATCAAACCGGGGGATCACGTGAAGATCGTGTTCGAGTTCGCCGGCGGCGCCGAGCTTCAGACGGATTTTTCGGTCCGGCCCGCGAACGCGTCCGGCCCCACCGACTGAGCCGTCGCCTGCTGGCGCGCCCGGATCAATTCGCGCTGGCGCCGGTTGCGCGGAAGCCGTCCGCGCGCATCCAGCGAGATCCAGTGGGCAAATGCGATCAACGCCCCGACCGCGCTCATGAACGCCGTGGGAATCCACTGGATCAGGCCGCCGAAATGCTGGTCGGCGAGCGCAGTGATGTTTCCGAACGCCCGGCCGCAAAGGCTGAAGATCGGGTACAGGTCGGTCTTGGTGAAGGTGATGTAGGCGCCGATGACGATCAGCGGCACCATCACGGCCATTTCCACCAGAACGCGTGTGCCCGGCGCAAACCTGGCGGGCGGCTTGGGCCGGGCATCCAGGATCAGCCACCAGTACAACACGCCGCTGATGACCATGCTCCAGTTCATCACGCGGTACAGGCGCCAATCCAGCATCGTGTAGAACGTGACGGGGGGCCACAGCCAGAACGCCATCAGGCCCACGAACAACAACGAGGCCACCAGCGGATTCAGCACGATGCCCGCCACCAGCCTGACCGGTGCGGCGGCCAGCAGCGGTCGCAGGAAACGCGTGCGCCATGACAACGGCAGGCCGCGGCGCAGCGTCGCAGCGGGGTAGGCCAGCACGATCAGGAACGGGCCGAGGTGCTGCAGGCCGAACTGCTGCAGCCGACTCACGAAGAATTGGTGTTCGGCGTAGTAGTCGAGATGGGTGTGAAGGCAGCTGTAGAGGATCAGCAGGCCCAGCCAGAACAGCAGTTGCCGCCGCCGCGGCGCGGTGATCGGCGAAACGCGCGCGCCGCGCCAGTACAACCACGTCACCGCGGCAAACACCAAAACCACGGTCGCCGATGGTTCCCACGGAATCCACCAGCGCAAGAAATCCAGCAACGCGTTCAAGACATCACCTGCGACACACCAGGGCTTGCCGTGAAACGTCGTCACGGCAACCCGCTATCTCAACACAACCGGCCCTCAACCGCCAGCCTGCAAGTCGGTTTCGTGACTCGCCAGCGCTTCGACGAACGGCGGCACGCCCGCGGCGGGAAGGGGGCGGGCATAAAGGAACCCCTGCAGCAGATCGCAGCCGAATTCCCGCAGCAACTGCTGCTGTTCGTGACTCTCCACGCCCTCCGCCACCACCTGCAGGCCGAGGCTGCGACCCAGCGCGATGATGGACCTGACGATCGCGCGATCGCCGACCTCGGTCATCAGGTTGCGGACGAACGTGCGATCGATCTTGATCTGGTTGACGGTCAGGTTCTTCAGCGATTCGAGGTTGGAATAGCCGGTGCCGAAATCGTCCACCGACACCCGGATGCCGCTGGCGGTCAGGCTCTCCAGCACCGGCAGGCCGCCTTTCACGTCCTGCACCAGGTGGCGTTCGGTGATTTCCAGCACCAGGTCGTCGTTGACGATACCGTGTTTCTTCATCGCACCGGTCAGGTGTTGCTGGAACTTGCCGGCCACGCGCAACTGCATCCCGGACACGTTGATCGCCACGTAGAACGGCGGCAGGTTCTCCTGCTTCCACGCCGCCACCTGCCGGCACACCTCGTTGACCACCCACGCACCCATCGGTTCGATCAACCGCGATTCCTCGGCAAGGCTGATGAAGGTCGAGGGCCCCACCACGCCCATGCCCGGCCGGTTCCAGTACAGCAGCGCCTCGACGCCCGCCAGTCGTTGCGTGCGCATGTCCACGATCGGCTGGAAGCGCAACGTGAATTGCGAGCGCACGATCGCGACCCGCAACGCCGCCTGCATGTCGTGCCGCCAGCTCACCGCCTCGCCCATCCAGGGCTGGAAACGCAAGACTGCGTTGCCGCCCTCTTCCTTGGCACGGAACAGGGCGGTGTCCGCCTCGCGCACCAGGTTTTCAGCGTCCTGCGCATCATCGGGAAACATGCTGAAGCCGGCGCTGGCCGCGATGTCCAGCAATCGGCCCTCGACTTCCACGGGCTTGCACAGCTGTTCCATCAACTGGCCGGTCAGCACTTCGGCGGCGGCGGCGTCGGTATTCGGCATCAGCAGCAGGAACTCGTCGCCTCCGAACCGGCACAGGATGTCGTCCTCGCGCATGTGCTGGCCGAGCCGTTGCGCCGCCGCGCAGATCACGTCGTCACCCACGCTGTGGCCGGCGGTGTCGTTGATCTCCTTGAAGTTGTCGAGATCGAAGAACACCACCGCGATCGGCTGGCCGGCGTAGCGCGCGGTCGCCAGCGCCTGCTCGAACTGTCCGCGCAGGTGCGTGCGATTGGGCAGACCCGTCAGCGAATCGAAATACGCGAGGTGGCGGATGCGCGCCTGCGCATAGCGCAGCTCGGCAGTGTCGATGCAAACGTGGATGCGGAACATCACTTCGCCCGCAGCGTCACGCACCGCTTCGGTGGAGGTTGCCAGCGTCTTGGTTTCGCCGTTGTGCAGCCGCCACGCCAGCTCGCCGCTCCACGAGCCAGCGTCGCGCAGCGTCTGCTCGCGCGCACGCACCGCGTCGGAATCGATCTGCACGTCTCGCAACAGGTGCCCGGTCAATTCCTCCTGGGTATAACCGGTCATGCCGAGGAACGCGCGGTTGACCGAAAGGATGCGGTCGTGCGCATCGCTGATCACGATGCCATCGCTGCCTGATTCGAACACGCTGGCCGCGATCTGCAACTGGCGTTCGGTGCCGATCTGCTCGGTGATGTCGGTATAGGAGCCCGCCACGCGCATCGGCGTGCCGTCGGCGGCGTATTGGGTGACGCTGCGCGCAAGGACGGTCAGCACGCGTCCGTCGCGGGTGCGCATGCGCATCACGCGGCGCAGCTCGTCGTGGCGGCCCTGCTCCAGATGTCCGTACAGCGCGGCGCGCGCGGTGTCGTAATCCTCGGGCAACACGATGCGTCGGATGTCATCCGGACCCGACAGTTCGGTTTCGTCGTAGCCGAGCATCTCGCGCACGCGCGGCGAAAAATAGATCCGGCGCGTGACGAGATCGAAATCCCAGATGCCGTCGTTCGCGCCCTCGGCTACCAGCCGGTAGCGCTCACGACTGACCTGCAGTTCGCGCGTGATGCGTTGCTGGCGGCGCAACGACACCACCGCGAGCACGATGCTGATCAATGCCGCGACGATCGCGACGACAAGCAGAATCCCGTTCACACTCTGCCACGCCCTCTTGCGAGCCACGGCCGCAGCGGACCCGCTTTCGACCGGCCGCCGGCACGCACCCTACCCCTGCGCACGTCGTGCAGCTTACCCGATTCGTTCGAGTACGTAACCGCCGACATGGATCACCGGAGCGGCCAGCCAATGGTCCGCCAGAAGGAAACCGAACAGTGCGATCAGGTACACGATGGAATAGCCGAACGCGCTCATCGCGAAGCGTTCGTCGGGCGGCCGCATCAGCCGGATCGCGTAGTACAGATAGGCGATGCCCAGCACCGCCGCGCCACCGAGGTACAGCATCCCGCTCATGCCCGTGAGGTACGGCAGCAGGCTGACCAACACCAGCAGGATCGTGTAGAACAACACGTGCCAGCGCGTGTATTCGACGCCATAGACCACCGGCAGCATCGGGATGCAGGCGCGCCGGTAATCCTCGCGACGGAAGATCGCCAGCGACCAGAAGTGCGGCGGCGTCCACGCAAACACGATCAGCACCAGCAGCAGGCCGTAAGCCCAGTCGCTTGGCGCCTGCATGCCCGTCACCGCGGCCCAGCCGAGCAGCGGCGGGATCGCCCCGGCCAACCCGCCGATCACGATGTTCTGCGGCGTCGCGCGCTTCAGGAACGCGGTGTAGATCACCGCATAACCGATCAGGCCGACGAACGTCAGCAGCGCGGTCAGTGCGTTCACCAGCAGGCCCAGGATCAGCATCGAGGCGATGCCCAGCACCAGTGCGAAGCCCAGCACCTGGTGTGCGGTGAGCGTGCCGGTGACCAGCGGCCGATGCGCGGTGCGCACCATCACCCGGTCGATGCGCTGATCGATCAACTGGTTCAGCGCCGCCGCCGAAGACGACGCCATCCAGATGCCGAGCGTGCCGAACACCAAGGCGCGCCACGGCGGAATACCGGGCGCCGCCAGGAACATCCCGATCAACGCGGTGAACACCAGCAGCGCGACGATGCGCGGTTTGGTGGCGGCAAGATACTGGCCGGCGAGCGAAGGC
>JAICIW010000149.1 GCA_025928735.1 Rhodanobacteraceae bacterium
GCACGTCGTCTCGCTGCCCAAGCGCAAGATGATCATGCGCTTGGCGTCTGAAGCCGAGAGCGCCGCGCAACCCGCGCCGCACATGGACCCGCCGCCGTTGATCAACAACCATGGCGAGCGCGGTGCGTTTGTACTTCCGCTCGGCAATCCGCCCTCGGGCAACGGCAAGAACGAAGCGTATGACGACTTCACCTGCAAGGCCTGCGCTTGGACGCTGACCGCGCACGAAGGCCGTCCGGGCCACGAACTGCAATTCTCCGCGATGGTCGAGCATGGTGTGTCGCTGGCGCGTTCACTGTTCGCGTTCAACAGCGTCAACGTGGAAGGCTGGGCACTGTACGCGGAATGGATGATGGTGCCGTACGAACCCGCGGGCGGACAGATGATCGCGCTGCAGTTGCGCCTGTTGCGCGCCGCGCGTGCGTTCCTCGATCCGATGTTGAACCTGGGCCTGATCGATCGCCAGCGCGCGCACGACATCCTGGTCAACGACGTCGGCATTTCCGAAGCCTTTGCGCGCGAGGAACTCGACCGCTTCATGTTCCGCTCGCCGGGCCAGGCCACGGCCTACTTCTACGGCTACTCGCGCATCCTGCAATTGCGCGCGCATACCGAGATCGCGCTGGGCGACAAGTTCAATCTGCAGCAGTTCAACGACTTCATCCTGTCCCAAGGCCTGCTGCCGCCGGACCAGCTTGCGGAAGCCGTGGACAAGCAGTTCATCCCCGCGCAAAAAACGCACTGACCGGGAAGAAATCTCGGGCGCTCCCGCGAAGAATGCATCTTCGGTCGTCCTGATTGATCACGCGGTTTCGTGTTCCCTCGGCCAATCATTGGCTGAGGGAAGCCCGTCCGTGAGCCACGCCAACATGCCTGCCGGGCCGTGTGTGCAGACAACCGAACCAAGTGTCGCCAACCTTTACGTTTTCGAGGATCATGCGACTCCATTTGCATTGCAACTATTTGAAATGATTGAACGTCATATGCCGGCACAGTTCATGCTAATACATGCGTGCAAGAGGATGGGCACGATTCACTCATCAGGAGGATACCGAAGATGAATTCCCGATTGAAAATTCGATGCGCACTGGCAGCAATGGTTCTGCTTGGCGGCGCGCTCGCGGTCGGCATGGCGCAGGCCACGACCGTTGCACCCGGATTCACAGCGAACACGCTCGCCGCCAACGACGATGGCTTCACGGGCTTGATCAGCCTGCCGTTCACCATCAATTTCTACGGCACGGACTACTCCAACCTGTACGTCAACAACAACGGCAACGTGACGTTCAATAGCGGCTACGGCACCTACACGCCATACGGCCTCGGCAGCGGCTACAGCGGCCAGCCGATCATCGCCCCGTTTTTCGCTGACGTGGACACCCGGGGCTCCGGCAGCGGCCTGACCAGCTACGGCACCGGCAGCTATGCCGGCCACACCGCCTTCGGCGTCACCTGGCCGGGCGTAGGTTATTTCAGCTACGGGACAGACAAACTCAACACGTTCCAGTTGGTCATGGTCGATCGCTCGGATACGGGCACCGGCAATTTCGACTTCTACTTCAACTACGACCAGATCCAATGGGAGACGGGAGGCGCCAGCGGAGGTAGTGGCGGTCTCGGCGGTATCTCTGCGGCAGTCGGCTACAACGCCGGCCAGTCGGGCAATCCTGCCGGTACCTACGCCATGCTGGCCGGTTCGCTGGTTAACGGCGCGCTGCTGGATGGCGGCCCGAATTCCCTGGTCGCCGGAACCAATGACGGCGTGGCAGGACAGTTCCTGTTCCAAGTGCGCAATGGGCAAGTTGTGCCACCTGTCGGGGTGCCGGAACCCGGCTCGCTGGGGATGCTTGCGCTCGGCTTGCTGGCGCTCGGCTGGCTGGTGCGGCGCCGTCGTTACGCGTGACGCGCAATCCATCCGCTTGTTGAACAAACCCCGCTTCGGCGGGGTTTGTTTTTTGCGGCAAATCGAAGGTGCAGCGACGGCATGCGGCTGTCTGTGGAAAGTCAGGCCATGGATGGCCGTTCTGACACTCCATGACCTGAAGCGGTCCGGCTGATCGCTGCTCTCACCCAAGCCGCGTTCATGGACGAACGCACAACTATCGGCTGATGGTGAACTTGCCGAAATCCACGCCCAAGTTCCAACCCTTGCCGGTACCGCTCAAGGCCAGCGATACATTGCCCTTGGTCATCACCGTAGCGCGCGAGGACGCGGCGGCACCCGCGTGGGCCTCCCCGACTACGTAGGTGCCGAGGATCTCATCGACGTTGAAGATGCCCGAGAACTTGCCGATGCCCTCGATGCTGGACTTGCCGAATGTCAACCCACCGCCCTTGCTGCGCAGATGCACGGTCATGTGCTGGCCGTTGCTGCAGGTGACGCTGCCGCTTCCGCTGGACGTCTTGTAGAACGCCGACCAGCCGTGGATTTCGAAACTCATCCTGCAGGTAATTTCGCCGCCGGCGGCGTGCGCGTTGCCGGCGATCATCAGCGGGGCGCCGGCCAGCAGCGCGGCAA
This sequence comes from Rhodanobacteraceae bacterium, assembly GCA_025928735.1. Taxonomy (GTDB): domain Bacteria; phylum Pseudomonadota; class Gammaproteobacteria; order Xanthomonadales; family Rhodanobacteraceae; genus 66-474. Next base: position 2,519 of record JAICIW010000149.1, read on the forward strand.
GAACGAGGTTGCGTGCGGTGTGCATGATGGCCTCCTTTGGAAATGGTGCGGACGATTGCCCGATCATTGTTGCCCGTAATCCTGAACGGCGCCACCCGGCCTCGCCGCGGTATTCACGACCGTCGCGAGAAGACCATGGATGGCCGTTCTGGACCTCAGGAACCCGGGCGTCTTATGCCAGATAAGCCATCCATCGCGGCAGCGATCAGGGAAGATCGCACGAAAACTGCCGCTTGAACTCGCCCGTGAACTCCGCCGCATCAAAGTAATGGTTTTGGGTGCCGGGATGGGCGATTTTCAACGCACCCAGGAGTGAGGCCACGCGCCCCACGGTCGGCCAGTCGAGGCCGCCCAGGATGCCGTGGATCAACCCGGCGCGATACGCATCGCCACAGCCGGTCGGATCGACCACCTCACGCGGCTCGGCCGCAGGAATCTCGTAGGTGGTGCCGTCCGCGTGGATCACCGAGCCGTCCGCGCCGTGTGTCACGATGCAGGCTTTGACGCGCTTGGCGATGTCGGCCTCGGACCACCCGGTGCGTTCGGACAGCAGGCTGGCCTCGTAGCTGTTCACCGCCACGTAGCTGGCCTTTTCGATGAATGCGCGGAACTCCTCGCCCGAGAACAGCGGCATTGCCTGACCGGGATCGAAGATGAAGGGGATGCCTTTCGCGGCAAATTCGGCCGCGTGCTGGAGCATGCCCTCGCGCCCATCCGGCGCCACGATCCCGAGCGCGGCGTCAGCCACGTCGTCGACGCGGTTCCGGTGGCTCTCCATCATCGCACCCGGATGGAAAGCGGTGATCTGGTTGTTGTCCTGGTCGGTGGTGATGAAAGCCTGCGCCGTGAACGTATCCGGCACCTCCCGGATCTGGTCCACGCGGATTTTCAGCCCTTCGAACCACTCGCGATACGGCGCGAAATCCTGCCCCACCGTCGCCATCGGGATGGGCTCGCCCCCGAGAAGCTTCAGGTTGTAGGCGATGTTGCCCGCGCAGCCGCCGAACTCGCGGCGCATCCGCGGCACCAGGAACGACACGTTCAACATGTGCACCTTGTCCGGCAGGATGTGGTTCTTGAAGCGGTCCTCGAACACCATGATGGTGTCGTAGGCCATGGAGCCACAGATCAGCGCAGCCGGCATCGATGCATTCCTTGTGTCGCGGACGGAACCGCGGATGCTAACCGGATCGGCCGCGGGATTCGACCCGTTGCAGGCCGTCATCCGAACCGGCGGCATGCGAAATTCCGCATCAAACAGCGACGCAGTACCTTGCAGGTTGGCGGGATGTTACCTAGACTGGCTCGCTATTTCCCCTCTGCCTGACGCTCAGGCCCGCACCCTGGCGGATCGCGCATGTTCAAACTGTTCCGCGGCATTTTTTCCAACGACCTTTCCATCGATCTTGGCACCGCGAACACGCTGATCTACGTGCGCGACCAGGGCATCGTGCTCAATGAACCTTCGGTGGTCGCGATCCGCCAGGATCGCGGCGCAGGCGGCCCGCGTTCGGTGGCGGCGGTCGGCAACGACGCCAAGATGATGCTGGGCCGCACCCCCGGCAACATCGTCACGGTGCGGCCGATGAAGGACGGCGTGATCGCCGACTTCACGATGACCGAGGCGATGCTTCAGCACTTCATCAAGCAGGTGCACAAATCCCGTTTTCTCCGCCCCAGCCCGCGCGTGCTGGTGTGCGTGCCTTGCGGTTCGACCCAGGTCGAGCGCCGCGCGATCAAGGAATCCGCCGAGGGCGCGGGTGCGCGCGATGTGTTCCTGATCGAGGAACCGATGGCCGCCGCGATTGGCGCCGGCATCCCGGTGCACGAGGCGCGCGGCTCGATGGTGCTGGACATCGGCGGCGGCACCTCGGAAGTCGCAGTGATGAGCCTCAACGGCATCGTGTATTCGCAGTCGGTGCGGATCGGCGGCGACCGCTTCGACGAAGCCATCATCAACTATGTGCGCCGCAGCAACGGCACCCTGATCGGCGATCCCACCGCCGAGCGCATCAAGATCGAGATCGGCTGCGCCTATCCGCAAAAGGAAGTGCGCGAGATGGAAGTCTCGGGCCGTAATCTCGCGGAGGGTGTGCCGCGGATGTTCACCATCAATTCCAACGACGTGCTGGAAGCGCTGCGCGAGCCGCTGCACGGCATCGTCGCGGCGGTGAAGGCCGCGCTGGAACAGACCCCGCCCGAACTGTGTTCGGACGTGCACGAGCGCGGGATCGTGCTGACCGGCGGCGGCGCGTTGCTGCGCGACATCGACAAGCTGATCAGCGAGGAAACGGGCCTGTACGTGCAGGTCGCCGAGGACCCCCTGACCTGCGTCGCGCGCGGCGGCGGCCGTGCGCTGGAATTGATCGACATGCATGGAAGCGACTTCTTCGCGCAAGAGTAGCGAGTCGCTCACTCCGTTCGCTGTGAAGGGGCAAGTCGCTCACTGCGCTCGCTGTAAAGGGTCAAGCCGCTCACTGCGTTGGCTGTGAAGGCGAAAAGCACCGCCCTGGCCGGATCGCGGCTTTTACGCTTTACCCTTTACAGGCGGCGAGCCGCCGACTTCACCCTTTACTCTTTGCACTTCACAGGCGGCGCAGCCGCCGACTTCACTCTCCCGCCATGGCGCTTCCGCAAAAGGAATCCACTCCGATCTTCTCGGATGCGACCGCCGGCACGTTGCGCCTGATCGCGTATCTCGCGCTGGCTGCGGTGCTGATGGTGCTGGATCATCGCAACGGCTGGCTGCACCGCGCACGCTACGCCACGGCGGCCGCGATCGTGCCGATCTACAAGATCGCCGCGACACCGGCCGATTGGGCCCACCGGGCCGGCATCGCGTTCGCCCAACGCAGCAAGCTGATCGACGAAAACCGGCAACTGCGCGAGGCGCTGCTGCTGGCCGAGGCCCGCCTCAACCGCATGGACGCGGTCACCCACCAGAACGAGCGCCTGAAGCAGTTGCTCGATACCCAGCAATTGCTGGGCATGCACGCGCAACTGGCGCGGCTGATCGACGTGCAACTCGGCCCCACGCGTGACCGGATGATGCTGAACGTCGGCGCCGACGAAGGCGTGCACGTCGGCCAGACGGTGATCGATTCGCACGGCGTAATGGGCCAGGTCGTCGAAATCCTGCCGCATGCGTCGGTGGCGATGCTGGTGATCGATCCCGACCATGCGGTGCCGGTGACGATCTCGCGTACCGGATTGCGCGGCATCGCGCACGGCACCGGCGACACCAGCCAACTGGTGGTGCCGAATCTGCCGCTGTCATCCGACGTGAAGGTCGGCGATCAACTCGTCACGTCGGGCTTGGGTGGACGTTTTCCTGCGGGCTTTCCGGTTGGTACGGTGGCGCAATTGAAGCGCGACGCGTCCGGCATGTTCATGGAAGCGCTGGTGAAGCCCGCCGCGGAGCTCGAACGCAGCGGCGAGGTGCTGCTGCTGCGCGACCAGCCCGATCCGGTCGGGCCACCCGCGCCCGCGTCCGAAGTGGGTCCGCCCGCTTCGCTGGCGCCCGGCAACCATGCTTCCTCC
>JAICIW010000436.1 GCA_025928735.1 Rhodanobacteraceae bacterium
ACTGACGAGTCGTAACCGATGCCCAGGATCACCTTGCGCGCCAGCGCCTCGATGTCCACCCACGCGTCGGTGGTCACTTCGCCCGACACGATCGCGACGCCGGTCTTGACCATGGTTTCGCACGCCACGTGGGCGCGCTTGTCCTGCGCCAGGATCGCGTCCAGCACGGCGTCGGAAATCTGGTCGGCGACCTTGTCCGGGTGGCCTTCGGAAACCGATTCGGAGGTGAACAGGTAACGGCTCATCGTGGGTTATATCCTTTGATACGGATGGAAGGATGAAGCAAGCCTGCCATGATACAGGGCGCGGGCCCGCGGTGCACCGCCGAGGGTACCGCGTTCAGCCGCGGATCGGTCACGCCGCGGCGGCGAATTCGTGCGGTACGCCGGCCGCCAGCGCGTCGAAATAGTCGCGGGTCAGGCGCTGCTGTTCATGCGCGCTTTCGGCGGCGTTGGCCACGGCACGGAAGACCGCATTTTCCGGCCGATCCTTCGCGTACCAGCCGAGGTGCTTGCGCGCGATGCGCACGCCGGTGGCCTCGCCGTAGAACGCGTACAGCGCATCGAGATGGCCGAGCAGGATGTCGCGCACTTCGCTGACGCCGGGTTCGGGCAATGCTTTGCCGGTGGCAAGGAAATGCGCGACCTCGCGGAAGATCCACGGCCGGCCCTGCGCCGCGCGGCCGATCATCAGCGCGTCGACACGAGTGTGCTTCAGCACCTCGTGCGCCTTGGCGGGCGAGTCGATGTCGCCATTGGCGAATACCGGAATCGAGACTTCAGCCTTCACCGCCGCGATCGTGTCGTATTCGGCGGAGCCTTCGTATTTCTGCGAACGGGTGCGGCCGTGCACGGCCAGCGCGGCGATGCCGCAGTTTTCGGCGATGCGCGCGATGGCCAGTGCGTTCCTGTGATCCGGCGTCTGGCCGGTGCGGATCTTCAGCGTCACCGGCACCTCGACGGCTTCGACCACGGCTTTGCAGATGCGTGCCACCAGCGGCTCGTCGGCCAGCAGCGCCGAGCCCGCCCAGGCATTGCAAACTTTCTTGGCGGGGCAGCCCATGTTGATGTCGATCAATTGCGCGCCGTGCGCGACGTTGTAGCGTGCGGCTTCGGCCAGGCGCCCGGGATCGGACCCGGCGATCTGGACCGACACCGGGTCGGGCTCGCCCGCGTGGTCCATCCGGTGCAGCGACTTGCGGGTTTGCCACAGGCGCGGGTCGGACGTGGTCATTTCCGACACGGCCAAGCCTGCGCCCAGCCGCTTGCAAAGCTGGCGGAACGGTTTGTCGGTGACGCCCGCCATGGGTGCGAGCGCCACCGGCGGGTCGATGTGGAGGGCGCCGATCTGCATTCGGCCAGTTTACCGGTCCGCTGGCCCAATCCTTGCACCGAACGGATTAGGGTCCGATCATGGCTTCGCGGAGAGGCTGATGCGGAAGTTGCTTGCGGGGTTGCTGCTGTGGGGGACGCTGTCGACGGTGTGGGCCGCGACTGCGCTGCCGCCCGTGGCGATGCGCACCCTTTCCGCCAGTGATCC
>JAICIW010000213.1 GCA_025928735.1 Rhodanobacteraceae bacterium
GTGCAGCGCGTGGCCGAACTCGTGGAACATCGTGGTCACTTCATCCCAGGTCATCAGCGTCGGGCCGCTCGCCGGCTTGGTGATGTTGAGATGGTTGGCCACCACCGGCAGGTCGCCGGTGAGTTCCGATTGGCTCACATATGCGTTCATCCATGCACCGCCGCGCTTGGACGGACGCGCATACGGATCGAACAGGAAAATCGCGAGCTGGGTGCCGTCCTCGTTGAAGACGTCGTACACCAGTACGTCCGGGTTGTAGACCGGAAGATCGGTACGTTGCTTGAAGCTGATGCCGTATTCCTGGTTGGCGGCGTAGAACACGCCGTTCTCCAGCACGTTCTTCATTTCGAAGTAGGGCTTCAACTGGCTTTCGTCGAAAGCGTATTTGTCGGCGCGTACTTTTTCGGTGTAGTACGACCAATCCCACGCGGCCAGCTCGAACGTGGGCTCGCCCTTGGCGGCTTGCGACTTGTCGATCATCGCCTGCAGGTCGGCCGCTTCGCGCTTCGCGTTGGCGACCGCGGGCGGCGCCAGCTTGCCGAGCATGGCGTTCACCGCTTCCGGCGTTTTCGCGGTCTGGTTGGCGAGGCCGTACGCCGCCCAGTTCGGGTAGCCCAGCATTTGCGCCTTTTCGGCGCGCAGCTTCATCACCTTCGACACGATCGCGGTGTTGTCGTACTGGTTGCCGCGGCTGCCACGGACCAGGGATGCTTCGTAAATGCGCTGGCGCAGCGCGCGATCGTCGAGCTGCGCGATCACCGGTTGCAGGGTGGTGTTGACCAGCGCGATCACGTACTTGCCTTCGAGTCCGCGTGACTTGGCGGCCGCGGCGGCGGCATCGATCTGTGCATCGGTAAGACCGGCAAGCTGGTCGCGGCTTTCCACGACGACGGCTGAATCATTCACCTCGGCCAGCACGTTCTGGCTGAAGTCGGTGCCGAGTTTCGCCAGTTCGCCGTTGATCTCCTTCAGATGTGCCTTGTCGGCGTCGGAAAGCTGCGCGCCGGCGCGCACGAAGTCGTCGTGGTAGCGTTCGACCAGGCGCACGCCCTGCGGGTCGAGACCCAGCGAATCGCGGGCATCGTACAGTTTCTGCACGCGCGCGAACAGCTTCGGATCCAGCATGATCGCGTCGCGGTGCGCGGAAAGTTTCGGCGCGTATTCGGCCTGGATGGCCTTCTTGGTGTCATTGTTCTCGACGCCCGACAGGCTGAAGAAGACGGTAGTGGCGCGGTCGAGGATCTGACCGGACTTTTCCATCGCGACGATGGTGTTGTCGAAGGTCGGTTCGGCGTCGTTGTTGGCGATGGCCTCGATTTCCCTCAGGTGATCGGCCATGCCGCGGTCGAACGCGGGCGCGTAGTCGGAATCGGTGATCTTGTCGAATTGCGGGAAGTGCAGCGGCAGCGGGCTTTCGGTGAAGAACGGATTGCCCGAATCGACGCCCGCGGTTTGCGGCGATGCGCTCGATTCGGATTCCTTGTTGGCGTCGGTCGCGCCGGTACAACCGGTCAGGAGACCGGTCAGCGCAAGGGCCAGCGTCAGCGAAATTTTCATTGTTGCAGGCTCGTTGAAAGGGAACCTGCATCGTACCCAAGGCTCCGAACTTTTGCCCATGACCAAAGCCATGTTCGTGCCGTTTCGTGAGTCGCGTGAGTCGGGTGCGGACACGAAAAAGCCCGCGCACGGCGGGCTTGGAAAAGTGCATCAGAAATGGCGGAGCGGACGGGACTCGAACCCGCGACCTCCGGCGTGACAGGCCAGCATTCTAACCAGCTGAACTACCGCTCCGCATCGTTTCGATTTTTTCTGCGAACGGGTGCGTTCGCGTGCGGCATGTTGCATGTTCCGAGCCGCACATTGTACTTGCATCACGACGTGCCATGGCAACAACATGGCGTCCCCACGGGGATTCGAACCCCGGTCGCCACCGTGAAAGGGTGGTGTCCTAGGCCTCTAGACGATGGGGACAGCGTGGGGATTTGGTGGAGCCAGACGGGATCGAACCGACGACCTCTACAATGCCATTGTAGCGCTCTCCCAACTGAGCTATGGCCCCACGCTGGGAACGCGCAAGGATAGGTGCGAGCGATTTCAGCGTCAAGCTTTTTGCGTGGAAATCGCTGCGTGCAAACCAACCGGGAGGGATGCCTTGCACGAAATTCAATTCATCCGCGATCTCGCCTGCGTGATGCTGGCGGCAGGCGTGGTGGTGGTGATATTCCCGCGACTGCGGTTGCCGGTGCTGCTGGGCTACATCGTGGCGGGCGTGCTGATCGGTCCGCACATGCCATGGCGGTTCCTGACCGACCAGCGCACCATGCAGTCGATCGCCAACCTCGGCGTGGTGCTGTTGATGTTCACACTGGGGTTGGATTCGAACCTCCGCAAATTGCGGGCGCTGGGTGTCGGGGTGATGCTGGCGGCGCTGGTGGAAGCGGGGCTGATGCTGTGGGTCGGCATCGAGATCGGGCGCCTGGCCGGCATGAGCCCGCGGGAGTCGCTGTTCTTGGGCGGCGTGATTTGTTTTTCGTCCACCATGATCGCGTTGCGCACGGTCGGCGATCGCGGCTGGCGCGGGCAGTCCTTCGTCACCGGCATGATCGGCATGCTGGTATCCGAAGAAGTCCTGACGGTGGTGCTGATCACGGTGCTCAGCGCGATCGCGGCCGGCAGCGCCGACACCACGGACATCGCGTTCACGGTGTTGTGGCGGATGTTGGTGTTTGTCGCGGCGGCGCTGGTGTTGGGTCTGTTGCTGCTGCCGCGCCTGCTCGATTGGCTGGCCAAGCGCGGCCGCGACGAGCCGCTGCTGGTGACCGCGCTCGGCATCTGTTTCGGAGCCTGCCTGCTGGCGGTGTGGGAAGGTTTCAGCGTGGCCTTGGGCGCGTTCCTCGCTGGCGTTGTGGTGGCGCCGGCGCGGTGCTCGGATCGCATCGTTCGGCTGGTGCGGCCAGTGCGCGACATGTTCGCTGCGATCTTCTTCGTCGCGATCGGATTGTTGCTCGATCCCACCCAGATGCTGCCATGGATCGGGCCTGCCTTGGGCCTGGCGCTGGCGGTGATCGTAGGCAAGACGCTCGCGTGCAGCGTCGGTGCATTCGTGTGTGCGGGGCGCAGTGCGCGCGAGGCGTTGCGTACAGGCCTGACGATGGCGCAGATCGGGGAGTTTTCATTCGTGATCGCCTCGCTCGGTATCGCCGCGGGTGCGGTCGGTAAATTCCTGTATCCCTTGACCGTGACGGCGGCGGTTGCGTGCATGCTCGCGTCGCCGCTGTTGCTGCGGGCCGAGCCCCAGATTCTGGCGGGCTTGCGCCGCGCGACGCCCGCATCGCTGCGTTCGCTGGCGCATGGCTACCACGAGTGGATCAACGGCACCGCGTCCGCGCAGGGCGACGTCATGCTGGCGAAGATGCTGCGTCGGTTGCTGTGGCACATTGCGGTGAATCTGGTGCTGGTGTGCGCGGTGTTCGCGATCGGTGCGTTCGTCAGCGCGATGCTGCCGCACTGGTGGCCGAACATGCCGTTGTCGCGCGTGGTGCGGCGCTCGCTGATCTGGGCGGCCGCGCTGTTCGTGTCGCTGCCGATGCTGATCGCGGTTTATCGCAAGGCCGACGCATTGGGCATGCTGCTGGCGGAACTCGGCATCAGCGAACAGGTGCACGGCGTGCGCACCGCGGGGTTGCGGCGCGTACTCGGCAAATTGGTGCCATTGGCTTCGTTGGCCGGCATGGCCCTGCTGGTGAGCGCTCTGGGCAGCAGCATCCTGCCGCCGCGCGGGGTGCTGGTGGCGTTGCTCGCGATCGGTGCATTCACCGTGTGGTTTCTGTGGGGTTCGCTGGTGCGCGTCCACGCGCGCATGCAGGCCGCGCTGCGCGATCTGATGCAACAGGAACACGATCCATCCTCGCTGCCCTGAGCGCGGCGTGGATCAGGCGCGTTGGGCGCCGGACAATTTCCGCACCAGAACCACTACCAGCATCCACAGGCAGCTGAAGCCGCCCCACATCAATATCTCGAATGGCCACAGGTTGTGTGAAGTGGGGTCACGCGCGGTGTCGATGAAAAGACGCAGCACCACGAAAGCCATGATCGCCGCGGGCAGCAGCGCGGCCACTCGCCAGCCGCCGCGCCAGCGCCACAGGCCCCATGCCGGACCGGCGAACCCGATCAAGCCCAGCGTGAACATCGCCAGCATGAAGCCGCTGAAGAGCGCAACGTCGCCCGCGCTGGGCGGCGTGCTCACGGCCTTTTCGTAGTCGGCGCGTCGGGCTGCCTGGTCGACAGCGCTCAGCGACGCCAGCCATGCGGGCTGCGCTGCGCTTTCGGCGGGCGCATCGTCACCAGTGACCGCGACGGGGAACGTTGCGACCACCGGTGTGCGGTCGTACGAGCCGTCGCCCGCGGTGACTTTCACCTCGTCCACTTGCGTGCCCGGATCGGACAAAAAGAACCAGCCGAGCGCCTCGCCGCTGCCGGCGGGGTAAGTACGGGAAGGGTTGCTGCCGGCGTTCACCTGTTTGCCTTCGAAATAAGGCTGCACCCAAATGTGCACCGGCTGGTCGCTGCGATAGCCCAAGTGCATGTAGAAGTTCTGGTTGCGGTGCAGCGTCACCGTGTCGCCTGCGGGCCACGTGCCCAGCAGCTCGACGTGCGTCTCCGCGTGTGCAGGTTGAATCGCCAGCATGGCCGCGGCCATGCAAGCCAGCATTGCCCA
>JAICIW010000289.1 GCA_025928735.1 Rhodanobacteraceae bacterium
GCCGCACCCGACGTGACGCTGGAGCAGGATCTCGCACGCCGCGACCTGACGATCAACGCGATGGCGCGCGACGAGTCGGGCGCGCTGGTCGATCCGTATCGGGGGGCGGAGGATCTTCGCGAAAAAACATTGCGGCACGTCTCGCCGGCGTTCGCGGAAGATCCGGTACGCATCCTGCGCGTCGCGCGGTTCCTCGCGCGCTACGCGCCGCTCGGCTTCCGGATCGCCGATGAAACCATGGCGCTGATGCGCGCGATGGTCGACGCCGGCGAAGCCGCGCACCTGGTGCCCGAGCGCGTATGGGCGGAAACCCGCAAGGCGCTCGCCGAACCCGAACCGTCCGCATTCGTGCGCACGTTGCGCGAATGCGGCGCGCTGAAAGTCTTGTTTCCGGAAATCGACGCGCTGTACGGCGTGCCGCAGCCGCCGCAACACCACCCGGAAGTCGATTGCGGCGCGCACCTGGAACTGGTGCTCGACCAGTGCGCGAAACTCGCGCCGGGCGACGACCTCGCGGGTTTCTGCGCGCTCACCCACGACCTCGGCAAGGCATTGACGCCACAGGACGTGCTGCCGCGCCACATCGCGCACGAGCATCGCGGCTTGAAACCGCTGGCCGCATTGTGCGAACGCCTGAAGGTACCGACCGAATACGCGCACCTGTCGGCGCTCACCTGTCGCCATCACCTGGATGCGCACCGCGCGCTGGAACTGAAACCCGCCACGGTGCTGACGCTGCTGGAAGCCTTCGATGCATTCCGCCGTCCCGAACGCCTGGAGCCGTTCCTGATCGCCTGCACCGCCGACAAGCGCGGCCGCCTGCAGCACGAACACGATCCTTATCCGCAGGCCGATTTCCTGCGCGCCGCGCGCGACGCTGCGCGCGCGGTCACCGCGCAACCTTTCATCGAGCAGGGACTCAACGGACCCGCGATCGGCGAGGCGATCCGGCGCGCGCGCATCGAGGCGATCGCGGCCATCGACCGCGCGCAGTTTCAGGCAGACGGATAACGCTGCTGCAGGAACGCATGAAACGCGCGCAACGACTGCGCGTCGCCGCCGCGCGGGCGGCCCGGCCGGTCGGCATCGTTCCATGCGTACACATCAACGTGCAGCCACGGCACGGTGCCCGGCACGAAGTGCTGCAGGTAGAGCGCGGCGGTGATCGCGCCGGCGTGGCGCGAGGCACCGGTGTTGCAGGTATCGGCGAACGACGAAACCAGCAGCGCGCGATACGGTTGCCACAACGGCAATCGCCACACCGGATCGTATTGCGTGCGCGCCGCATCGAGTAGCGAACCGGCCACGTCGTCGCGGTTGGCGAACACCGCCGGCAGGTCCGGCCCCAACGCCACCCGCGCGGCGCCGGTCAGCGTCGCGAAATCGATCAGCAGATCGGGCTTGCTCTCGACCGCCAGCGCCAGCGCGTCGCACAGGATCAGCCGGCCCTCGGCATCGGTGTTGTCCACTTCCACCGTGACGCCGGCGCGGGTACGGATGATGTCGCCCGGACGCATCGCATCGCCCGCCACCGCGTTGTCCACGGTCGGGATCACCAGCAACAAGCGCACCGGCAGGTTGGATGCCATCACCAGGTGCGCCAGCGACAGCGCGTGCGCGGCGCCGCCCATGTCCTTCTTCATCCAGCGCATGCCGTCACCGGTCTTGATGTTCAAGCCACCGGTGTCGAAACACACGCCCTTGCCTACGAGTGCCAGCAACGGATGTTTTGGATCGCCCCAAGTCAGTTCGATCACGCGCGGCGCGCGCGGACTGGCGCGGCCCACCGCGTGCACGGTCGGGAAGCCCGCTTTCAGCAAACCGTCGCCGCTCCATTCGCGGCACTTCGCGCCGAATCGTTCGGCGGCTTCGCGGACCGCGGCGCACACTTCAGCGGGTCCCAGATCCTGCGCGGGCGTGTTGATCAGGTCGCGTACGCGCGCGATGGCTTCCACGGTCGGCGCCACCTCGTCCAGCACGGCGCGCGGCAGCACCAGCCGCGCGGGTTCGGCGTGCGGTTCGCGGTAGCGCGCGAAGCGGTAACTGCCGAGCGCCCAGCCGAGCGCGGCATCGTGCGCGGACAATGCATCGCCATCGAGGCGGTAGTCGCCGGCCGGCAGGTGGTAAGGCAATGCACCCAGTGCAAGCGGGGGGGATGCAGGATCGAAGCCGCACACGACGCGTGCGGTAGCGCCTTGCGCGTCGGGCAAAGGGCAGAATGCGCCGGGCTGTCCGGCGAACCCGCTGGCTTCCGCCCAGCGCCGCTGGCGCGCACCCAGGGTTTTCGCGTAACCCGCCCAGTTCGCGCACGTGACGGGTGTCAGCGGCAGCGCGCGGCGCCCGCGCCGGTCGGCGCTCAGGCCAAGCACGCGGCGCACCTCCGGAAGCGGCCGGATCGCATCATGCCGAAACCCGGATCAGCACGCCGCGGCACTCGCCGCGCAGCCCGCGGTACCCGCGCTCGCGTGTGAAGAAGAAAGCTTCAGTTCCTGCCCGACCTTCAACATGTCGCCATGCAGGTCGTTCCACTTGCGAAGATCCTCGACGCTCACCGAATGCGCGCGCGCGATCTTGGATAGCGTGTCACCGCTGACGACCTCGTAGGTGGACGATGCGGCGGGCGTATCCGCGGCGGCCTGCGGTGACGGGTCGACTCCTGCGGCGGCGGCCATGGCGATGCGTTCCTGGTTGGCCGCGGCAACCTGCTTGGCCGCGGCTTCCTGCAACTTCATCGCATGGGCGAGATCCGCGGACTGGCTGGACAGCCGCTCGAATTCCGCGCCCGGCGCATATTCGGCCGGCAGGCCTTCGGCCACCATCTGCGCCCCGAGCAGGTTGATGCGATCCTTCTCGGTTCTGGAATTCAGCACCACGGCTTGCGCGTACGGCAGCAAGTCATGGCCGCGCAGGATGCCCGCGGCCTTGTCGTCCCCCAGGAACGTCAGGAACTTCTGGATGGTGTCGGCCTTGGGGCTGTCCGCCTTGTACGCGAGGTAAATGGTCAGCGGCAGCGGATAGGTCGCGTTTTCCAGCGACGCCAGCGTCGGCGCCACGCCCTCGATCGGGATGACCTTGATGCCCTTCTCGCGACGCGCGTGTACCAGCGTCGACAGCGCCAACGCCTTGCCGTCCAGCGAGACTTCCTGTTGCAGCGAATCGATATTGATGAACAGGCGCGGCACCGCGACCGGATTGTCGCCGTTGCCGAACATCAGCCGGCGAAAACTGAACTGCACGCCATCCAGCGGCGAGGCCACGCCATCAAGGTCGATCTTCTCGTCGCGTCCGCCGACCTGCGACCAGTTGGTGATCTTGCCGTAGTAGATGTCGTGCACCTGCCTCAGCGTGAGATTGTTCACCGGGTTCGACACGTTGGTGATCATCACCAGCGCGTCCCACGCCACCGGCGCGAACACCAGCCCTGCTTCCTGCACGCGCTTGAAATAACCCGGGCGCGCACTGGCGGCGATGTCCACCGTGCCGGCCAGCGCCTGGTCGATGCCGTCCACGGTGTTGAAGGGCTGGATTTCGAGGTGGCC
>JAICIW010000083.1 GCA_025928735.1 Rhodanobacteraceae bacterium
GGCAAGCTCCCGCGCGTCGCGTTCGCCGGCGGCTTCCGGCAGGCTCCACAATCCGGGCCAGACGCCTTGCGGCGGGCGCCGCTGCAACAACACACGATCGTGCTGATCGCGCAGCACGATGAAAAACGTATGCTTTTCCGGCAGCACGCGCGCGGGGCGGGCTGCCGGAATCGTGGCCGTGGTTCCATCCCGGTGCGCGATGCAACTTTGGGCTTGCGGACAGACATCGCAACGGGGGTTCGCACGCGTGCAGACAGTCGCCCCGAGGTCCATGATCGCCTGTGTGTAGTCCGCGATCCGCGCTTCCGGCGTGTGCGTTTCGGCGTGCGACCACAGCGCATTTTCGACGACGCGTTCGCCGGGCCAGCCGCCGACGCCGTGATACCGGCTCAACACGCGTTTGACGTTGCCGTCGAGGATCGCGCGGCGTTGTCCTTGCGCCAGAGCCAGGATCGCGCCTGCGGTGGAACGGCCGATGCCGGGCAGCGCGGACAGTGATTCGAAGTCGCGCGGCAATTCGCCGCCGTGTCGCGCGACGCATTGTTGTGCGGCCGCGTGCAGGTACCTCGCGCGCCGGTAGTACCCGAGCCCCGACCACAGCGCCAGCACGCGATCTTCCGACGCCGCGGCGAGCGTGCGGACATCCGGCAGCGCGCCGACGAAACGTTGGAAGTAGGGAGTGACCGTCGCGACCTGGGTTTGCTGCAGCATCACTTCCGAAATCCACACGCGATAGGGCGTGCGGGGATGCTGCCATGGCAGGTCGTGACGGCCGTGCAGGTCGTACCAATGCAGCAGGTGGCGCGCGAAATCGTCCACCTTCAGTGTGCCGCCGACGCGGCCGCAGCGGCGCTCGAAGAACTCGCGGCGGGCGCGAGATCGGGGCCGGCGTCGATCGTGAGGCCCGTGGCCTTCAGCCAGCCGAGATCGAGTTGCCGCACTTCGGCCTTGCCCGTGAACGGCAACGTGCCCGGTGGCTGGCCCGGCTGCGCGGCCAGCACACGTTTCCACCAGCGCCCGAATTCGGTCGGCTGCAAGCGAAGGTCGGCGTGTGCGTCGTCACCGTCCAGTTTCAGGGCGACCGTCAGCGGTGCATGCCCGCGCGCGGGCGAAACGTTCAATACGATCTTGTCGGTGACGGGCGGGGCAGGTGCGGCGGGCGGTCTGGGCGTCGCCGCGGACGTGGCGGGCGCACTGGTCGACGCGGCGGATGGCGGCGCGAATGCGCGGTGGCTCAGCGTGCCCTGGAGTTGTATCGCGAGATCCTCGCCGCCACGCCAGCTGCCTTCGCCTTCGAGCTGCAGCGCGATGCCTTGCTGCTCGGCGAGGTGGAAGCTCAGGGCCTTGAGCTCGATCACGCCGTCGTGGGCCGCCAATGGCATCGTGGTGAGCACGGCGGTGAAACGGTTGCCGGCCGCGCCGCGCGCCGCAGCTTCCAACCGGAACACTTTGCCGGGCGCCAGCGCGCCGGTTTCGACGCTGAAGTCGAACAGTAACGGCGAACCTTTGCGGGAAAGCGTGCCCTGGCTCATGTGCACGCCGGTGGTGATGGTGGGCAGGCGCGGCGGTCCGGCGGCGCGATGGGGCAGCCGTGCGAGCAGCGATTCGAGTTCGTCGAGATTCAGGTGCGGCGCGACCACGTCCACGCGTTCGATGGCGATCTCGCCGTGCAGCAGCGCGCGCCAGGGCACCACGATGGTAGCGCCAGCCGCCTGCAGCACCGGTCGGTTGGAACCGCTGTTGGTCAAGCTGAAACCCTTCAACTGCACGCCGGGCCGGGGGAACAGGGTTGGTTCGGCCGGCGCCTGCAGGCGCAACTTCAGGCCCACCGCGGCAAGGTCGTTTTCCAGCAGGGCCGTGAAGCGATCGGGTTGCAGCAGATTGTGGACGTACACGGCCGCGGCGATCGCCAGCGCGACCAGTACCGCGACGATCGCCAACGCGATCCAGCGCAGGAGGTGCCGCGACGATGGCGCGGTGGCCGACATGATCAACTGCCGACGGGCAGCAATCCGTCCACGAAGGCGCGTGCATCGAACACGCGCATGTCCTCCGCGCGTTCGCCCAGACCCACGTAACGGATCGGCAGCGCGAACTCCCGTGCCAATGCGAACACCACGCCACCCTTGGCGGTGCCGTCCAGCTTGGTGACCGCGAGTCCGGTGACGCCGATCGCATTGATGAATTCACGTACCTGGTTGATCGCGTTCTGGCCGGTGGTGCCGTCGATCACCATCAGCACTTCATGCGGTGCCTCGGCGTCGAGCTTGCCGAGCACGCGCTTGATCTTGGCCAGTTCGTCCATCAATCCGGAGCGTGTGTGCAGGCGACCGGCAGTGTCGGCGATCAGGATGTCGTGCTTGTGCGCGACCGCCATCTGCAGCGCGTCGAAGATCACGCTGGCCGAATCCGCCCCCTGCCCCTGCGAGCACACCGGCACGCCGAGCCGCGAACCCCATTCCTGCAACTGCGCCACCGCGGCGGCGCGGAAGGTGTCGCCGGCAGCCAGCAGCACGCCGCGGTTCTCCTGCTGGAAACGTCGCGCCAGCTTGCCGATGGTGGTGGTCTTGCCGACGCCGTTGACGCCGACCACCAGCAGCACGAATGGTTTGCGCATGCCGACTTCCAGCGGCTGCGCGACCGGCTGCAGCAAGCCCACCAGGCGCGTGCGCAGGGCTTCGCGCAGCGCCATCGCGTCGGCGAATTCGCGCTTGTGCATGCGCCGGCGCAAGTCGTCGATCAATTCGTTGGTGGAGGCGACGCCGACGTCGGCGGAGAGCAGGATGATTTCCAGTTCGTCCAGAAGTTCATCGGACAGCACAGGATTGCGCACGAACAGCGACGACAACCCGCGGGCGAAACCGCTGGACGAAAGTCGGTCGCGCCAACTGCGGCGCGACGGGGTTGCCTGCGCCGGCGCAAGAAGATCATCCGGACCGCTCGCGACATTCGGCAGGGCCGATTCCGTGGTTGGCACCTCGGGTTCGCGCCGCACCGGTATGCTCGGCTGCCGGAATGGTTCGTCTTGTCCCGTGGCGGTCTCCTCGGGCATCGGCGGCGGTTCGGGGCGCGGCTTGCGGCCGGCCAATTTGTTCCAGAGACTCGGCATCGGGTTCACGCTTGGAGTACGCAGGCCGAAATGCTAACACCGGCTTTATTAATGCGATCATCCTTGATCGCTGCCTCTGCCAGACTTCGATCATGCGTGGGGGTACCGTGTCTGGAAGCACCAGAACGGCCATCATGGCCTGACTTCCAACGTATTCTTGCGATCGTCCATGATCGCGGCTTCGGTCAACAACAACGCAAATTCCAGATCCACGAAACTGATGGGTCCAGAACGGCCATCCATGGCCTGACTTTTCACAAAAACCGATGAACAAACGCAAGGGAGACGCCCCGCCGGGACATGTGCGCGTCATCGGCGGTCGGCTGCGCGGGTCGCGGCTGAGCGTGCCGACGTTGCCGGGTTTGCGCCCGACACCGCAGCGGCTTCGCCAGACGTTGTTCGACTGGCTGGCTCCGGTGATCGACGGTGCCTGCGTGCTGGATGTCTTCGCCGGTACTGGCGCACTGGGTATCGAGGCGTTGTCGCGCGGCGCGGGGCGCGCGGTCTTTTTCGAGCAGGATCGTGCGCAGGCGCAGGCGATCGAAGCGGACCTGGCGCGCCTGCACCAGGATTCCATGAGCGTGCGACATGTCGATGCGCTGCGCGCATTGGCAATGCCTGCGCCGGAAACTTTCGACGTCGCTTTCCTCGATCCGCCATTCGGCTCGGCGCTGTGGTCGAACGCCGCGGCATTGCTCGATGCGCAAGGTTGGCTTGCGCCGGACGCAATGGTGTACGTCGAATCCGGAGTCGACGACGTATGGGAGATTCCCGCGCGCTGGCGCGTGCACCGGCAGCGCGATGCGGGCGCGGTGCGCGGCACATTGTTTCGCCTCGGTGGCGATTGATGCGCCTGGCGCTGTCACGGCGGCGCTGCAAGATGGCACAATGGGGCATGGGGACCGACAAGCCAGCCCGATCCAATCCGCGCATCGCGGTGTATCCGGGTACGTTCGACCCGATCACCAACGGTCACGGCGACCTGGTCGCGCGTGCGGCGCCGCTGTTCGACAAGGTGATCGTGGCGGTGGCGAAATCGAGCGGCAAGACGCCGAGGTTCGAACTGGCCGAGCGGGTCGAGCTTGCGCGCGCCGCGTTGGCCGACGTGTCCAACGTCGACGTGCGCGGCTTCGATACCCTGCTTGCGCGCTTCATGACCGAATGCGGGGCGGGCGTGATCCTGCGCGGCTTGCGCGCGGTGTCCGATTTCGAGTATGAATTCCAGCTCGCCAGCATGAATCGGCACTTGATTCCGCAAGCCGAAACGTTGTTCCTGACGCCAGCCGAGGAGTGGAGCTTCATTTCCTCGTCGCTGGTGCGTGAAATCGCCAGCCTCGGCGGCGATGTTTCCAATTTTGTTCATCCGGCTGTCCAGAAGGCCTTGCGTCGACACCGACGCAAGCCGGGGGGGCGAGCTGGTTCTGCCGTTCCACGCAAGTCATCGAGGTGATCGCCATGCGCAAATTCCTTTTCATCGCCGCCATCGCGCTGCTGGGGACCATTGGTCTCAGCGCCTGCAACGACAACGGCAACCAGGCCAACACGGCCACGGAGGCCAAGGCCACCAAGCCCACCGATCCCAACGACATCAAGGGTTGGCAGGCGTACCTGACCCAGATCGTCCAGGACAATCTGGGCAACATCACCAACACGCCGTACGTCTACTTCGTGCCCGATGTGCCAGTCCAGGTGGCGGCAGCCGGAGCCTCCGCGGGCGCGGCCGGCACGGCGGCTACCCCGGCCAGCGCTTCGTCCGCAGAGGAGACCCTGGGTCGGGTCCAGGACCAGATCAACACGGTGGTCCAGGCGACCGTGTTGCCCGGCAACATGCTGGCCGCGGGCGGCCCGAACTCGGCGACCACCGCGAAGGTGCTGGAGAATGCGTTCAATCAGGCCTCGCCGGGCTCCTTCAAGGGCGTGGTGGTGCTGTTCATCGGCGACAAGGCCGACGAAGCGGCGGTGAAGGCGGCGATCGATCCTAGCGGCGCGACCTTCAAGTTCGCGCAAATGTAGCGATGTGCGGTTGACTGAAAGCTGTTGCTGCGCACGCAGCTGGTCATGTCCCCACAACCCGCCCAACCGTCGCATCGCGACGGTTGGGCGCCCCCTTGACTCAATGGGCTGAAAGCGTGCAACTACGCGTTCGTGCGATAATCGGTCGTTTGATATCGCGATCCTTGCGATCGCAGTCGCCGCGCGCACGCGCGGAATCCTTCCAGACGCCCGCGCGCCATGCAGCAGATCCGCAACTTCTCCATCATCGCCCACATCGATCACGGCAAGTCCACGCTGGCCGACCGCATCATCCAGATCTGCGGTGGTCTCACCGAGCGCGAAATGGAAGCGCAGGTGCTGGATGACAACCCGATCGAGCGCGAGCGCGGCATCACCATCAAGGCGCGTTCGGTGTCGCTTCCCTATACGGCACGCGACGGCAAGGTCTATGAACTGAATTTCATCGACACGCCCGGCCACGTGGATTTCTCTTACGAAGTCTCGCGTTCACTCGCGGCTTGCGAGGGCGCGCTGCTGGTCGTCGATGCGGCGCAAGGCGTCGAGGCGCAGTCGGTCGCGAACTGCTACACCGCAGTCGAGATGGGCCTGGAAGTCGTGCCGGTATTGAACAAGATCGACCTGCCCACCGCCGACATTCCGAAGGTGAAGGAAGAAATCGAGGCGGTGATCGGGATCCACGCCGACGACGCGGTCGCGATCAGCGCCAAGACCGGCGAGAACGTCGTGGAGGTACTGGAAGCGATCGTGGCGCGCATCCCGCCACCCAAGCCGCGCGACACCGACAAACTGCAGGCGCTGATCATCGACTCGTGGTTCGACAACTACCTCGGCGTGGTCATGCTGGTGCGGGTGATGCAGGGCGAGATCAAGCCCGGTGACAAGCTTGAGGTGATGTCGACCGGCCGCAGCCACCAGGTCGACAACGTCGGGGTGTTCACGCCCAAGCGCAAGGAAACGGCCAAGCTCGGCGCTGGCGAGGTGGGCTGGATCAATGCCTCGATCAAAGACGTGCATGGCGCGCCGGTCGGCGACACGCTCACGCTTGCGAACGATCCTGCGCCGAAGCCGCTGCCGGGCTTCCAGCACATGCAGCCGCGCGTGTTCGCGGGATTGTTTCCGGTTGTGTCCGATGATTTCCCGGCGCTGCGCGAAGCGCTGGACAAGCTGCGTCTCAACGATGCCGCGCTGTTCTTCGAGCCGGAATCGTCGGAAGCAATGGGCTTCGGTTTTCGTTGCGGCTTTCTCGGCATGCTCCACATGGAAATCGTGCAGGAGCGGCTCGAACGCGAATACGATCTCGACCTCGTCACGACCGCGCCGACCGTGGTGTACGAGGTGCTGAAATCCGATGGCGAGGTGATGCTGCTGGACAACCCGGCCAAGCTGCCGGCGTCGCCGGTGGTCGCGGAAATCCGCGAGCCCATCATCGTCGCCGACATCCTGACGCCGCCCGAACACGTCGGCAACGTGATTACCTTGTGTGAAGAGAAACGCGGCGTGCAGCGTTCGATCCAGTATCTGGCGAGCCAGGTGCGGATCAGCTACGAACTGCCGCTGGCCGAGGTGGTGCTGGATTTCTTCGATCGGCTGAAATCGGTCAGCCGCGGCTACGCCTCGATGGATTACCACTTCGACCGGTTCGAAGCGGGCCCGTTCGTGCGCGTGGACGTGCTGATCAATGGCGACAGGGTGGACGCGCTCAGCCTGATCGTGCATCGTGCGCACGCCGACCGGCGCGGCCGCGACCTGGTCGAACGGATGCGCGAACTGATTCCACGGCAGATGTTCGACGTGGCGATCCAGGCCGCGGTCGGGGCGCAGATCATCGCGCGTTCCACGGTGAAGGCGCTGCGCAAGAACGTGTTGGCCAAATGCTACGGCGGCGATGTCAGCCGCAAGAAGAAATTGCTGGAGAAGCAGAAAGAAGGCAAGAAGCGCATGAAGCAGGTCGGCCGCGTCGAGATTCCGCAGGAAGCGTTCCTGGCCGTGCTGCGGACCGACAAGTGATGGAGGGGGAATCGGACCGGTAGGTTGGGCTGAATGTAATGAAGCCCAACGCGGTATCCGCACGACGTTGGGCTTCGCGGTGCTCAGCCCAACTGCTTGCCAGGCGGTCCGGTGCGACCGGAATGACGAAAGTCACTGGATTTCCGCAGCAGCGGAAATGACGATTGCGACAGATGCAGAACCGCGCCGTGTGCGCGATCCAAGGATTACGCAGTGAAGAAAGACGCATTGGGGACCGTGGTGCTGGTGGTGATCGTCGCCATCTGCCTCTACATCTGGTACAAAACTTCGGATTTCGCGCTGGCGCTGGTGCTGATTACCGCTGCGTTCTTCGCGATATGGGTGATCGACCGCGTCGCGTTCGCGCGCCGCCGCCGGGAGCGCGCCGTGGCGGATGGTCGCAAGCCGCACGAACCGGTGCTGGTCGATTACGCGCGCTCGTTCTTCCCGGTGATCCTGGCGGTGCTGCTGTTCCGCACCTTCCTGCTGGAACCGTTCCGGATTCCCTCGGGTTCGATGATGCCGACGCTGCTGGTCGGCGATTTCGTGCTGGTCAACAAGTTCGCCTACGGACTGCGTCTGCCTGTCACCAATAACAAAATTCTCGATATCGGCGAGCCCAAACGCGGCGACATCGCCGTGTTCCGTTACCCGTTGAACCCCAAAGAGGACTACATCAAACGCATCATCGGCTTGCCCGGCGACACCATCAAGGTGGTCGGCGAGGAGGTTTCCATCAACGGCAAGCCGGTGCCGCAGACGCTGGTCGGCGAATACCACGGCACCGACAAGGTCAGCATCCAGATGGAAGAAAATCCCAACGTGTCGCCGGTGCAGCTCTACACGGAGGAACTGGGCGGGGTCACGCATTCCACGCTGCAATTCAGGTACGTCGAGTCCTACAA
>JAICIW010000429.1 GCA_025928735.1 Rhodanobacteraceae bacterium
AGTCCGTGGCTGGCCTCGGCCGCGTACAACGCCGGGCCGGGCAACGCGCAGCGCTGGGTGGACGCGCGCGGCAACCTTGATCCGGAAGTGTTCATCCTCACCATCCCGTTCAACGAAACGCGTGACTACGTGACCCGCGTGATGTCGTTCGCGACGATCTACGGCTGGCGACTCGATGGCGATCCGGTGCCAGTCTCCTCGCGCCTGCCTGCGATCGGCACGCCGTATGATCCGTCGGCGGACCCGGTGCGCAAGCAGGTCGTGTGCGGCGCGCCCGAACCCGCGGTGCCGGCCACCGCACCGATTTCCCCCGCCTCCGCTGGGAGTGCTTCGCAATGAATCCGAAACATTACGCGGTCCTCGGCGGCACCGGCTTCATCGGCCGCCATCTGCTTGCGGCGTTGGCCGATACCGGATGCAAGATCACGGTGCTCAGCCGCAATCGCGAACAGGGGCGCGCGATCAGCGTGCTGCCCTACGTGCACACCGTCAGCACCGACGTCTACGATCGCGCGGCGCTGGAGAAACAACTGGCCGGTCACGACGCGGTCATCAACCTGGTCGGCATCCTCAACGAGTCCGGCCGCGACACGTTCACCCACGCGCATGTCGACCTCACCGCGACACTGATCGCGGCCTGCCGGCAAGTCGGCATTCGCCGCATCCACCAGATGAGTTCGCTGAATGCCGGCGAGCGCGCCTCGAAATACCTGAAGACGCGCGGCGAAGCCGAGGCGCAGGTGCGCAATTCCGGGATGGACTGGACGATCTACCGGCCCAGTGTCGTGTACGGCAATCACGACGGTTTCGTGTTCCGCTTCCTCAAGCTGCTGCAGTTGAGTCCGGTGCTGCCGCTGGCGCAACCGCATGCGAAGTTCGCGCCCGCGTACGTCGGCGACGTCGCCCAGGCGATCAAGCGATGCGTGACCGGCCGCGGCTGCACCGGCAAGATCTTCGAATTGTACGGCCCCGACACGTTCGAGCTGGTGCAGATGGTGCGGATGATCGCCGACACCGCGGGCCTGCGCCGTGGGGTGCTGCCGTTGCCGGGCGCGCTCGGCTGGCTGCAGGCGATCGTCGCCGAACTGATTCCGGGCAAGCCCTTTTCGCGCGACAACTTCAATTCGCTGAAGGTCGACGCCGTCGGCAGCCGCGACGGCTTCGCCGAACTCGGCATCACGCCACGCCGGTTCGCGGCGATGCTGCCGGTGGCGCTGGGCGCGTTTTCGCGCGAACGCCGCTTCGAGCGGGCGCGCCTGACGCAAGGCTGACACCATGCCCGGGCGCGATCACCGCGTGTATCTGGTCGGCGGGGCGGTGCGCGACGAGTTGCTCGGCCGCGCGCATTCCGATCGCGATTACGTGGTGGTCGGTGCGGCCCCCGGGGACATGCTGGCCGAAGGCTATCGACCGGTCGGCAAGGACTTTCCGGTGTTCCTGCACCCGGACACCGGCGAGGAATACGCATTGGCGCGCACCGAGCGCAAGACCGGTCCGGGCTACCACGGCTTCGCGTTCCACGCCGCACCCGACGTGACGCTGGAGCAGGATCTCGCACGCCGCGACCTGACGATCAACGCGATGGCGCGCGACGAGTCGGGCGCGCTGGTCGATCCGTATCGGGGGGCGGAGGATCTTCGCGAAAAAACATTGCGGCACGTC
>JAICIW010000218.1 GCA_025928735.1 Rhodanobacteraceae bacterium
ACGTCGGTCGGCCGGGTCAGATGCTAGCGCGAAATCAGAACCAGCGCCGCGTCTCGCCTGCGCCTTGCCCTTCGAACGCGGCGACGTTTTCCGCACAGCGACCGCACAATTCCGGATGTTCCGGATGGCTGCCGACGTCTTCGCGATGGTGCCAGCAGCGCACGCACTTGGGCGCTTCGCTCACGGATGCCGACACCCACACGCTGGCGCCCTCGAGTTCGGTCAGCACGGCGTCGGCGGGCGCGTCGCCGATATCGAGGCGCAGGTCGGACACGATGAAGAAGAACCTGAGCTCTTCGACAACCTGCTGGTAGCGTTCGGCAATCGCGGGGTCGGCGTGGATAGTGAGCGTCGCATCCAGGGACGAACCGATCCTGCCTTCCTTGCGCATGCCTTCCAGCACCCGCGCCGCGGTTTCGCGGATCGCCAGCAGGTCGCTCCACCAGCGACGCTGGTCGGGACTGTTCTGGGTTTCGCACAGGCCCTGGTACCAGGGTACGAACAGCACCGATTCATCGCGCACGTTGAAGCTGTCGCCGGTTTCGGTGAGTGTGTCGGTGGGCATGTGCATCTGTCGCGGCATCGCCTGCCAGATTTCTTCCGAGGTGAACGCGAACAGCGGCGCCAGCCAGCGCACCATCGCTTCCAGAATGCGGTACATCGCCGATTGCGCACTGCGCCGACCGTGGCTGCCGGTCGGCATCGTGTACAGGCGATCCTTGGTGATGTCGAGGTACAGCGCGCCCATTTCGTTGGTGCAGAAGTTCTGCACGCGCTGCACCACTTCCGGAAAGTCGTAGCGCGCGTAGGCGGCAACCACGGCGTCCTGCACGTCGCGCGCACTGCGAATCGCCCACTGGTCGAGCAACAGACAGCGGTCGACGGCAAGCAAATCCACCGCAGGATCGAAACCATCGAGGTTGCCAAGCAGGAACCGGCAGGTGTTGCGGATGCGCCGGTAACTGTCGGCCACGCGCTTCAGGATTTCTTCCGACAGCGCCATCTCGTTGCGATAGTCGGCCGAAGCGATCCACAGGCGCAGGATATCGGCGCCATAGCGGTTCATCACGTCCTGCGGCTCGATGCCGTTGCCGAGCGACTTCGACATCTTGCGGCCCTGCGCATCGACGGTGAAGCCGTGCGTCAACACCTCGTCGAATGGCGCGCGGCCGTGGATCGCGCAACTGGTGAGCAGCGACGACTGGAACCAGCCGCGATGCTGGTCCGAGCCTTCGAGATACATCACCTCATCGCCTTCGTTGCGGTGCAGTTCGGGACGCTGGTCCAGCACGCAGAAATGCGTGACGCCGGAATCGAACCACACATCGAGGATGTCGTGGACCTTCTCGTAATCCTTGGCCTCGTCACCAAGGATTTCGGCGAGATCGAGCGCATACCACGCATCCACACCCTCGTTTTCGACACGCTGGGCCACGCTCTCCAGCAATTCGGCGCTGCGCGGATGCGGTTCGCCCGTGACCTTGTGAACAGCCAACGCGATGGGCACGCCCCAGGTGCGCTGGCGGCTGATGCACCAGTCGGGCCGGCCTTCGACCATCCCGGCGATGCGCTCCTCGCCCCACGCGGGATGAAACTTCACGTCATGGTGCACCGCATGCAGGGCGTTCGCGCGCAAACCCTTCGCATCCATCGCGATGAACCACTGCGGCGTGGTGCGGAACGCGACCGGCGTGTGGTGCCGCCAGCAATGCGGGTAGCTGTGCGTGATCTTTTCCGACGCCAGCAGCACGCCGCGCTCGCGCAACAAGTCGATGATCGCGTCGTTGGCCTTCCAGATGTACTGGCCTTCGAAGATCGGCGTGCCCGGCAGGTACACGCCGTTGGCGCCCACCGGGTTCAGCACGTTGGCCGGCGTCGCATCCACGATGCCGTACTGCTTGCCGACCGCGAAGTCCTCGGCGCCGTGCCCTGGCGCGGTATGTACCGCGCCGGTGCCGTCTTCGGCGGACACGTGATCGCCCAGGATCAGCGGGGTTTCGCGATCGTAGAACGGATGCCTGAGGCGCAGGTTCTCGAGTGCAGCGCCTTGCGCGCGGCCGAGCACCTTCAGATCGCCGACGCCGTAGCGTGCCAGCACTTTCTCCGCCAGCGCTTCGGCAACGACCAGCAACACCCGTTTGCCGCCGCGCGCAGGGCCTTCGACCAGCACGTACTCGAATTCGGGGCCCAACGTCACCGCCATGCTGGCCGGCAGCGTCCAGGGTGTGGTGGTCCAGATCGGCACCGCGACGATCGTGTCGTTATCGATCGTCGTGCCGAACTTCGCCGCCAACGCTTTCGGATTGAGCGCGTCGTAGGCGACGTCGATCGCGGGCGACTGCTTGTCCTGGTACTCGATCTCGGCTTCGGCCAGCGCCGAACCGCAATCGAAGCACCAGTGCACCGGCTTGAAGCCACGCGTGACGTGGCCGCTCGCGTACACGCCCGCGAGCGCGCGCAGGATGTCGGCTTCGTACTGGAAGTCCATCGTGCGGTAAGGGTGTTCCCAGTCGCCCAGCACGCCGAGGCGCTTGAAGTCGCGGCGCTGCAGGTCGATCTGCTGCGCGGCGTAGTCGCGGCAGTGCTGGCGGAAGGTTTCCGCATCGATCTTGTGGCCGACCTTGCCGTATTTCTTCTCGACCGCGATCTCGATCGGCAGGCCATGGCAATCCCAACCCGGCACGTACGGCGAGCGGAAGCCCGCCATCAGTTTCGAACGCACCACGATGTCCTTCAGGATCTTGTTGACCGCGTGGCCGAGATGAATCTTGCCGTTCGCGTACGGCGGGCCGTCGTGGAGGATGTACGCGTATTCGCGCTTGCCGGTGCGGCGCTGCAATTCGGCATAGCGCTGGGCAGTTTCCCAATCGGCCAGCATGGCCGGTTCGCGCCTCGCGAGATCCGCCTTCATCGCGAAGGCGGTCTGCGGCAGATTGATGGTGTGCTTGTAGTCGCGGCTCACGCGATGGCTCCGGAAAAAACGGACGTGTCGGCAAGAATGCACCGCGCTTGGGCGGCGTCGCGATCCATCTGCGCGCGCAGCGCGTCCAGATCGGCGAATTTTTCTTCGTCGCGCAGCTTGGCGACGAACTCGACCTCGATGCGCTGCCCGTAAAGATCGCCATCGAAATCGAAAAGATGCGCTTCCAGCAGCGGCTCACCGCCGCCGGCAATGGTCGGACGTACGCCGAGGCTCGCGACGCCCGGCCACCAGCCATCGCCGACGCGCACGCGCACCGCGAAAATGCCGGACACCGGCGACACGCGCTTGCCCAGCCGGATGTTCGCGGTCGGGTACCCGAGGTCACGGCCCATGCTTTGGCCGCGCACCACGCGCCCGCTCATCGTGAAGGGGCGGCCCAACAATGCCGCCGCGTGTGCAAAATCCCCGAAGGCCAACGCGCCGCGCACCCGCGATGCCGACACGCGCTCGCCGTCACCGGTCGAGACCGCATCCAGTACGCGGACTTCGTAAGGGCCTTCGCCCTGCATGGTTTCGAGCAACGCCACGTCACCCACGCGGTTGTTGCCGAAGCGGAAATCGGCGCCCACCCAGATTTCGCGCGCGCCCATTCGCGCGACCAGCACGTCGCGCACGAAATCGTCCGCGCGCATCGCCACCAGTTCGGCATTGAAGCGCAACAGCAACAATTCATCGATGCCCGCCTCGGCAAATCCGCGCAGCTTTTCGCGCACCGACGACAGCCGCTTCAGCGGCGCGGGCGAGAAATAGCTGCGCGGCAAGGGTTCGAAGCTCACCGCCGCCGCGACCAGCCCATGCTTCGTCGCGCGCTCGCGCACCTTCGCCAGCAGCGCCGCATGGCCGCGATGCAGGCCATCGAACGCGCCGATCGCGAGCACGCTGCCGTCCGGAGCCAGGCACGGCCCCGCAATGTCACGGTGGATCTTGAGCATCGAAAAAGTATATTGGAGCGGAGTTCCTTCGTGCGATCGTGGCCGCGTTGCACCCTCGCGCCGGTTGTCATTCCGGGGCCGTCCGCAGGCCGGAACCCGGAATCGCTTTCGGGCACCTTGGCGAACGGACGCCCCGCCTGCCGCGGACGCGGCCTGACCGGGTCTCACCCCTCGATGCCCACGCACCCGGTCGCATCGATGTGCGCCAGCAGCTCGTGCACGCGGCCGTGCCCCGGCACGTCGAGTTCGGGCGCGACGTCGGCCAGCGGCAGCAGCACGAAAGCGCGCTCGTGCAGGCGCGGATGCGGTACCACCAGACCCGGCTCGTCGATGATTCGGCCGCCATACAGCAGCAGGTCGAGATCGAGGATGCGCGGACCGTTGCGGATGGCGCGCACTCGTCCTGCACGGACTTCGACCGCGTGCAATGCGTCGAGCAGCTCGCGCGGCGACAACGACGTGTCCAGCCGCGCGGCGGCGTTGATGAAATCGGGCTGCTCGGTGATCCCCCAAGGCGGCGTGCGGTACAGGCGCGAGCGCGCGAGCAATCGGCTTTGCGGAAGCGCGGCCAGTGCTTCGAAAGCACGCTGCACCTGCGCGCGCGGATCATCGAGATTGCTGCCCAGCGCGACGCAGGTGGTGACCGTTTCAGCCATGCATCAGAGCCTGGCAACGCCATGCCAAGTGAGCCGCGTTGCTTCCGCAGCGGTCGCCAGACGAGGCGCG
>JAICIW010000143.1 GCA_025928735.1 Rhodanobacteraceae bacterium
CTCGGCGGCATGAGCGGCCTGATGCTGGCCGCGCCCGCGCTGGACATCCCCCTGCACGCGACGTACTTCGTGATCGCGCATTTCCATTACGTGATGGTGGGCGGCACGGTGATGGCGTATCTCGGCGGCATCCACTATTGGTGGCCCAAGATCACCGGACGGATGTATTCGGAAGGCTGGGCGCGCTTCGCCGCGATCCTGATGTTCTTCGGCTTCAACTTCACGTTTTTCCCGCAATACGTGCTCGGCTATCTCGGCATGCCGCGCCGCTACCACGCGTATCCACCGCAATTCCAGACGCTCAACATCCTGTCGTCGGCGGGCGCGTCGATCCTCGCGCTGTCGTACCTGATTCCGGTGGTCTACCTCGGCTGGTCGCTGTTCCGCGGCGCACGTGCGGGCAACAACCCGTGGGGTGCGCGCGGACTCGAGTGGCAGACCACCTCGCCGCCACCCAAAAAGAATTTCCTCGAACGGCCGGTGGTGCAGGACGCCTACGCCTACGACGAACCCGCGCCCGGCGGTGAACCCGCGACCGGAGCGACGGCATGAACAGCAGCACCGCCGATCTTCGCGCACGTGGCCTGATTGCCGAGCAATTCGATGATGCGGGCCAGCAACATGCGACCGCGCAGTTCGGGATGTGGGTGTTCCTTGCGACCGAGGTGTTGTTCTTCGGCGTATTGTTCGCAGGCTACGCGGTGTGCCGCGCGCGCGATCCGGAAGCGTTCCTGCTGGGCAGCCAGCACACCGAAATCATCTTCGGCGCGGTCGAGGCCGGCATCCTGCTGCTTTCAAGCGCGACCGTCACCTTCGCGGTGAACCTGATCAAATTCGACGAACGCCGTGTCGTCACCGCGTTGCTGGCGATCACCGCGTTGCTGGGCGTGACATTCCTGGTACTGCACGGCATTGAATATTCCCACGAATACGACGAACACCTGATGGTCGGCGTGGATTTCGCGCAGCACGGGCCGCACGCGCGCGGCATCGAATTGTTCTTCTTCCTCTATTACGCGATGACGCTGTACCACAGCCTGCACGTGCTGGTCGGCGTGAGCGTGATCGGGACCATGGGCGTGCTGGTGTGGCGGCGCAAGATCCGCAGCGGATACACCACGCCGCTGGTGCTGGCCGGGCTGTACTGGCACCTCGTGGATATCGTGTGGATTTTCCTGTTTCCGTTGATGTATTTGATTGGGCGCTAGAAAAAATGTTCATCTATCACGCATGGCCCTACCTTCGTCATTCCGGGGCCATCCGCGCTGTTCGCGGATGGAACCCGGAACCCAGTGACTTCCGGAAGCAAAGCAAAGTCACTGGGTTCCGGGTACGGCCTGCGATGAAGCCGCAGGCCGTCCCGGAATGACGAATAAAAGTTTGCTTGAGAGTTGAGGTCATGAACCGCGAAATCCTGATAAAAACCGCACGCACGCCCGCGCTGGCCCTGCTCGGACTGCTGGCATTGCTCGCGATCAACACCGGCCTCGCCTACGCGCCGATCGCACAACAGTTGCGACTGTCGGTGAAGCTGACGATCTGCTTCGGGATGGCGTTCACGCTGATGGTGTTCTGCATGCACCTGCACCGCGCGACGGGCCTGCTGCGGCTGGCGGCCGCGACCGGCTTCGCGTGGCTGGCCATCATGATCGGGCTGATGCTGACCGACTACTTCACGCGCGTGCCCGTGCCACCGCCTTGGTAAGCGGCGGGCATGCCGACCCCGCGCGCGAAAGCGCAAGCCACCTGGCCTTCACGCGTCGCTGCATAAAGTTCAGGGGTGGTTGCGAAGCGCGTGCCCACACTGGACCGTGCACAAACGCAGGAGAAATCACATGGAACAGCAATGGGACTTCTTCAAGAAAAGCGAGACGTCGATGGGCGTCTTCTATCCGCTCCACTACATCGTCGCGGGTTACGACAATCTCGCCGACGCGTCTGCCGCCGAGAGTGCGTTCCGCGAATCCGGCGTCGCTGCGGACGACGTGCGCGCGGCCAGCGGCGAGTTCGTGGCCGCGCAACTCGAATCGCGCGGCGACCGCAACATGCTGGACAAGCTCAACAACGAGTTGGTGAAGATCTTCGGTACCGAAAAGGCCTACACCACCGAAGACAAGCAGCACGCCGACGACGGTGGCGCGTTCCTGTTCGTGTACGCGCCCAAGGACGAGGACGCCGCCAACGCCAAATCGGTGTTCGCGAAGAATCCGCCGGTATTCGCGCGGCGCTACCTGCGCATCGCGATCGAGCAGATCGTCACCAATCCCAAGGCGACGTAGGTCGGTCGTCATTCCGGGCAAACCCACGAAGTGGGCGCGATCCGACTGCGTTGCGGGATTGAACCATCAGTTTCGCCCTCCCTGATGCAGGTTCGCCCTCCCTGATGGATGCTGGTCATTCCGGACGCCGTGCAGCGGCGATCCGGAATCGGTTTGTTGCACGGTTTCGGTAGCGGCGAAACCGATTGACTCGCGCCATCCATGGCGCTCGCGCTTCGCGCGCGTTCGCTTCGCTCCGCCTCCGGGCCGCCTTTGGCGTTCGCGTTTGCAATCCTGCAAACGCAGTCGGGTTCTCGCACCAGTAAAACTGGCGCGAGCCCCGGAATGACAAAAGGGACCTTTATCAACCCCATCACTCGTCATCCCGGCGAAAGCCGGGATCCAGCGACTTTCGCGGAACCGGGGGAAATGCAAAGCCGCTGGGTCCCGGATATCGCCTCGCGACTGTGTTTGCAGAGCCTGTCCCGGACTCGATCCGGGAATTGCAAACGCGAACGCCGCAGGCGGCGCGTAGCGCGGGCGTCATGGATGGCGCGAGTATTCCGCGATGACGAGCAAAATCAGAGCTTCCCTGAAGATCTCTGCGGAACGGCACGCTACGACGCGGTCACCATCCGCTCGATCAATTCGCTGATCCGGGAGGCGTCGAGCGGCTTGACGAGGTGTTCGTCGAAACCCGCCGCCATCACGCGCGCACGATCGCCGGGCTGGCCGTAGCCCGTCACCGCGATCAGCGGCAAGCTTTCGCGGCCGGGCATGCGCCGCACGGTTTGCGCGACTTCGTAGCCGTCGATCACGGGCAGGCCGATGTCGACCAGTGCCACCTGCGGCTCGAACGTCTTCATCGCCTGCAGGGCCGCGGCGCCGTCGTGCACGACGTGGGTGCGATAGCCCATTTCCTGCAGCAGCAGCGACAGGCTTTCGGCCGCCAGCACGTAATCGTCCACCACCAGCACCTTGATGCGCCTGTCGTCGCGGGTGGCGCCAGCAGGTTTCGGGGGTTCGGTTCGCGTCGGTGCCGCTTCGCGCGAATGCGGCTGCTCCAGCAACGGCAGGCGCACCGTGAATTCGCTGCCCTTGTACGGGCCGTCGCTGGCGACTTCCACGGCTCCACCATGCAGCGTGACGAGGTTGCGCACGATCGAAAGTCCGAGTCCGAGTCCGCCGTGCGAGCGGTCGATCGCCTGCCGGCCCTGGCTGAAAAGTTCGAACACGAGCGGCAGCAGATCGGCGTCGATGCCCTGGCCTTCATCGCGTACGCGCAGCACCGCCTGTCCGTCTTCGGCCAATGCGCTCAACCAGATGTTGCGGCCGGGCGGTGAGTATTTCGCGGCATTGCCGAGCAGATTCACCAATACCTGCACCAGCCGGCGCCGATCGCCCGACACGACGAGTTGCCCGTCCACCTCCACGTGCAGCGAATGACTGCGTTCCTCCATCAGGGTCTGGGTGGTTTCGACCGCCGCCGCCACCACTTCGCCCAGATCCACTTCCGCGGTTTTCAGTTCGATCTTGCCGCTGGCGATCCGCGATACATCCAGCAGATCGTCCACGAGACCGGTGAGGTAGCGCACCTGCGCCTCGATGATGTCGCGCTCGCGCACGAACGTGTCCGGCGCGCGCAGCTTCATCAGTTGCACCGTGGTCGTGATCGGCGCCAGCGGATTGCGCAGTTCGTGACCCAGCATCGCCAGGAATTCGTCCTTGACGCGACTGGCGTTCTGCAGGCGCGCCTGGTTTTCGCGCAGCGCATCTTCGACCAGCGCGCGCTCGGTTGCGCCCCAGATGCGTTCGGCTACGTCTTCCAGCAGATTGACTTCGTTCGGCGACCACTGACGGGGCTCGGCGCGGCCCACCGCGAGCGCCCATAGGGAATTCTGCTCGCCCGCGCGAAGTGGCACCGCAATTATTGCGGCCATGCCGCCCAAGGCACGAATGGATTCCCTTTCCGCATCCGAAAAGTCCGGCGCGACGGCGATGTCGTTGACCACCAGCGGCTGCGTCTGAAGTCGCTGCACCGCCACCGGAAAGTGCGACATCGACACTTCGCCCGTCCCGCCATACACCGAATCCAGATTGTCGCGGCGATATTCCGCGCTCAATCGTGCCCGGTTTTCATCGTAGGACATCCGCGTGATGTAGCAACGATCGGCCTCCAGATACTCGGCCAGCATCCGCACACCCGCGTTGCCGATGTCATGCTCGCCGGCCTCGGCACGCAAGGCGTCGCTCAACTTCAGCAGGAAAGATTGCTGCTCCTCGCGCACGCGCATGGCCGATTCAATGCTCTTGCGCTGCGTGATTTCCTGGGCCAGCACCGCGACCCGGCGCTGCTCCGGCGCGCCGACCGCAAACGCATACACGCTGTACCAGCGGTCGACCGCGACCGCGCGCCGCTCGAATCGCTCGGCGTTGCCGGTCAGCGCGATCCGGCCATATGTTTCCAACCAGAACGGTTCGATCTGTGGCGCAACCTCGCGGATGCGCTTGCCGATCAGATAACCCTGTCCGACCTGCGCCTCGACCACCGGATTGGCCTCGACGAAGGTGTAATCCACCGCGTTGCCCGCTTCGTCGAACATCAACTCGATCACGCAAAAACCTTCATCGACCGAATCGAACAGGGTGCGGTACTTGACTTCGCTTTCCTGCTGCTCGGCCTTCGCGCGCGCGCGTTCCACCGTGTCCCAGGTGCGCTCGGCCACCTCCTCGATCAGCGTGATCTCGGCCCGGGTCCACGCGCGCGG
The DNA here is from genome assembly GCA_025928735.1 of Rhodanobacteraceae bacterium. GTDB lineage: Bacteria > Pseudomonadota > Gammaproteobacteria > Xanthomonadales > Rhodanobacteraceae > 66-474. The sequence goes on from JAICIW010000143.1 coordinate 5,027, forward strand.
CTCGCCACTCTGCACGCAGACGCCGCCCAGATACGCGCCATCCTTCGCGATCGGCGCGGCCACGCAGGCGCCCACATCCGGCGCGAGGCAGATGTTCAGCCGGCACCGGCAGCCGCCGTCCGCACGCGTGTCCGCGCATACCAGCGTCTTGCCACGTTCGAGATCTGCGATGAAGGCATTGTCGAGCGACTGCGCAAAGCGTCCGGTCCGCGCCGGAAAACCGAGCTGGTGATAACCCTCGGCCTCGATCACGCCCACCCACCGGTCGGCGTCGTACTCGGCCCGGAAATAGAAGGCCCGGCCCACGTTCAAGTGCTCGCCCAGCATCTGCATCGCGATGTCCTGCACCGCGACCGGATCGGCGGTCACGCGCATCGCGTCGGCAAGCCGCAGCAGGAACGCCTGTCGCTGTTGGCTTTCTCGCAATACCGCTTCCATGCGCTTGCGAGCGGTGATGTCGCGCGCGATCTTGGACGCCGCCACCACCTTGCCCGCGGCGTTCTTGACCGGCGAAATGGTCAAGGACACATCCAGCAGTGAACCATCCTTGCGTTTGCGCACCGTCTCGTCGTGACTGATGCGCTCGCCGCGGCGGATGCGCGCCAGGATGCCGGCTTCCTCGTTCACCCTGTCGGGCGGCATCAACATCGTGACGGGCTTTCCGATGGCCTCCGCGGCCGTGTAGCCGAACATCCGTTCCGCCGCCGCATTCCAGGTCTGGATCACGCCGTCGAGATTCTTGCTGATGATCGCGTCGTCGGACGACTCGACGATCGCGGCCAGCCGGCTCATCGCGCGCTCGATGCGCTTGTGCTCGGTGACATCGTTGAACACCGCCGCCACCAGCACCGCTTTTCCGTCGCCGATCCGCGAAAACTGCACGCTGTACCAGCGGCCCGTCGTGGCCTTGAAGTCTTCCATGGCCACGGGCTCGCCGCTCTGCATCACCCGCTCGATCGCATCCAGCCACTGCTCCTCGTATTCGGGCATCACCGTGCTGATCGGGCGGCCAACCGCGTTGTGGATGCCGCTTTCCCGCTCGAAGGCGGAGTTGGCTTCGCGAAACCACAGGTCGACGATCTTGCCATCGGCATCGCGCTCCACCTTCATCA
>JAICIW010000290.1 GCA_025928735.1 Rhodanobacteraceae bacterium
GCCTGATTCCGCGCGAACGCTTCGACATCCTGCAACGGCGCAAACGCAGCCTGTCGGGACGCAGTGGCTGCGGGCTGTGCGGCATCGAATCGCTGGAAGAAGCCGTGCGGCCGACGCCGCGCGTGGTGGACGGCCCTCGATTCGATCGGGCCGCGATCGCGGCCGGCATGCGCAAACTCGCGCAGGGCCAGCCTCTCAACGCGGCCACCGGCGGCGCCCACGCCGCGGCTTTCATTTCGAAGAAACAGGCCGCGATCGTGCGCGAAGACGTGGGCCGGCACAACGCGCTGGACAAGCTCATCGGTGCACTGGCGCGAGCCTCCATTTCACCGCCCGTTGCCAGCGGATTCCTTGCCATCACTTCGCGCGCATCCTGGGAGATGGTGCACAAGGCCGCGCATGCCGGGATCGCGGTGATTGCCGCGATTTCGGCGCCGACCTCGTTGGCGATCGAAGCGGCCGACGACGCCGGCATCACGCTGATCGCATTCGCACGCGACGAATCGATGAACATCTATACACACGCCGCGCGGATCGCCTGATCCGGCGCGGCGCGCTTTGCCGCATCCTCAGGTACGGTCGGTCTTCTTAGCATTCTTCTCCGCGCGCTTTTCCTTCAGGGATTTCTGCGGCTTCTTCTTGGTTTCCTTCTTTTTCTCGAGACCTTTCATTCAAGACTCCTCTTGGCAATGGACCCGCAGGTGCAAAGATGCGCCAGCCGGCGAAACTTGGCAAGAGGGTTCGGCGAACGGGTACAGGTTCCTGATCGAATTGGCTAGACTCGGGGCTTGCGCCTGATCGTCCGCGCTCCACACGCGCGCTTGCATTCGCAGGAGTTTCCGCATGTCTTCGCACGCCAAACCAACCACTGCCACCGTCATCCCCTGCCTCCGCTATCGCAATGCACCGGCCATGATCGAACGGCTGTGCAAGGCATTCGGTTTCGAGAAGCACGCGGTGTACGCCGACGGCGACGTGGTGCAACACGCGCAACTGACATTCGGCAACGGCATGATCATGCCGGGCTCGGCCGACAATGCCTCCGAATGGGGCAGGCACATCGCGCAACCGGACGAGGTCGGCGACCGCGAGACGCAATGCTGCTGCATCGTGGTGTCCGACTGCGCGGCCCGCTACGCGCAGGCCAAGGCCGGCGGCGCCGAAATAGTGGACGAATTTGAAACCAGGGATTATGGCGGCAGCGGCTATGGCGGTCGCGATCCGGAAGGCCACCTGTGGTGGTTCGGCGACTACGATCCGTGGGCGGACCAACCAACATGAAGACGGCCGACGTCCCCATCACGGATGAACTGGCCGGTGCGCGCGGCACACGCATCAAGATCGGGATCGGCGGCTGGAACTTCCCGCCGTGGCGCGACAACTTCTACCCGAAGGGCTTGCCGCAGCGCCGCGAACTCGAATACGCCAGCCGCCACCTGGCAACACTCGAAATCAACAGCACGTTCTATCGCGCGCAGACGCCGAAGGTCTACGCAAAGTGGCGCGACGAGACACCGCCCGGTTTCGTTTTTTCGCTGAAGGCGCCGCGACAGGTGGCCGAAATGCGCAAGCTCGCGGGCGCCGGCGCACAGGTCCGCGGTTTCCTGTTCGGCGGCTTGGCCGAATTCGGCGACAAGCTGGGGCCGGTCGTGTGGCAATTTCCACCGTCGCGGAAGTTCGAGCACGACGATTTCGCGGCGTTCCTCGATCTGTTGCCGCCCGAGTTGAACGGCCGCCCGCTGCGGCACGCGCTGGAGGTGCGGAATGAAACGTTCCTGTGCGAGGCATTCCTTGAACTTGCACACGCACGCGATGCCGCGTGCGTGTTCACCGATTCCCCCGGGTACCCGAATTTCGCGGACCTGACCGGCGATTTCGTGTACGCGCGTTTGATGCGCAGCCGCGAATCCGAATCCGACGGCTATCCCGCGCAGGAACTGGATGCGTGGGCAGAACGCGCGCGGGCGTGGTGTGAAGGTAGCGCGCCTGACGACTTGCCGCGCGTTTCGGACAAGCCCAAGGCAGCATCCTCGCCGCGCGACGTGTTCATCCATTTCATCAGCGCAGCCAAGGCGCGCAATCCGGCTGCGGCCATGGCGCTGCAAGGACGCGTCAAGTGAAGCGATTCGTCGCCGTGTTCGCGGCCGCGATCCTGTTGGGCGGCTGCGCCAGCGCGCCGCCGTCGAAACCGCAGGCCGGACCGCATCCGCAGTCGATCACGCGGTCCGTCTCGCCGGTGCCGAATGCCGCGTCGCCGCGCTTCGTGCCATCGTCGCTGGCAGACGGCATCGATGCATTCGTCTCGCAGCCGCGCTTCGCGCACGCGCAGTGGGGCATCGACGTGGTTTCGCTGGACAGCGGCAAGACGCTTTACCGGCACAATGCGGATGCGTTGTTCCTGCCCGCCTCCAACGCCAAGATCTATACCGCGGCGCTGGCGCTGCAGACGCTCGGCCCCGACGCGCGTTTTTCCACCACGTTGTACGCGACCGCCGCACCACGCGCGGACGGCAGCGTGGCGGGCGACCTGATCCTGTACGGCGGCGGCGATCCGTCGCTGGGCGATCGCGACGTTTCGCCCGATTGGGCCGCGCGTCTTGCCGACGCACTCGCCGCGCGCGGCGTGCGACGCATCCGCGGCCATCTGATTGCCGACGACACGTATTTCGCCGGGCCGCCCTTCGGCGAAGGTTGGGAGGCGCTGGACCTGCAGACCGGCTACGGTGCCGGGGCTGGCGCGCTGGGCGTGCAGGACAACGTGTTGCACGTGCAGGTCGCGCGCGAAGCCGCGCGCTGCTGCGCGCTGACGATCGTGCCGTCGCATTCCGGCATGCGCGTGGTCAACCTCACCGGCAGCGCGGCGGCGCTGAATCTCTACCGCCCGCCCGGTGCCGACGTGCTGTATGCCAGCGGCAGCTTGCGCCCGGGCACGCCGCGCGCCACGTTCACCCTGTCGGCACCCGATGGCGCGTTGTTCGCGGCCAACCAGTTGCGCGCGGCATTGACGCAACGCGGCGTCGCGCTGGACGGCGGCGTGCGTGTGGTGCATTGGCCGGAAACGGACGTGGCGCTGGCCCGCAACCCGGTCGAGCTCGCCAGTGTTGCTTCGCCGCCGCTGTCGCAACTGCTCGTGCACATGCTGAAACACTCGGACAACCGCTATGCGCAGACGCTGCTGCAGCAGGTCGGCGTCGCGACTGCGCGCACCGGCGTGTGCGCGGATCGCGCGGGACCGCCAGAGACCAGCGCCGGCTGGGGCGCGTGCGCGATGCGTGCGTTCCTCGCGCGCATCGGCATCGGCAAGGGCGAGGTCACGCTCGACGACGGCGCGGGCCTGTCGCGTCAGGATCTCGTCACGCCCGCCGCCACCGTGAAGCTGCTGGCTTGGCTCGCGCGACAGCCGTTTGCGAACGTGCTGCGCGATGCGCTCCCGGTCGCGGGCATCGACGGCACGCTGAAATACCGCATGCGCGGCGGCGCCGCCACCGACAACGTGCAGGCCAAGACCGGCACGCTGTCGCACGTCTACACA
>JAICIW010000121.1 GCA_025928735.1 Rhodanobacteraceae bacterium
ACTTGGCATTTCAAGTGCATTGCGCAAAAGTCACTGGGTCCCGGCTTTCGCCGGGATGACGAGCAAAATCAAAGCTTGCATTTCGTCATTCCCGGGGCGGCGGTGGCGCGTAGCGCGAGCGCCACGGATGCGCGAGCCAATCGCGGTGTCTTTTCGACGAGACGACGCGGGGCGCGAAAAACCGCTACCGAACGGCGCCATGCTGCGTGTAGGTGCGCAGGTGATAGACGCGGTGCACGTGGTGCGCGCCGAGCCAGCCGCCGATCGTCGCGGTGGCCAGCGAAGCCAGCGCGCAACCGAAGGCCGTCCACATGATGCGCGAGGTGTATTGCGCCACGCTCGCGGCATCGAGGGAGGGAACGCCTTCGGCGGGAACCATCGCGACCGCGCCCGCGAACGTCAGATGCGTCAAGCCGCTGGCGACCAGCAAGGTGGTGGCGGTGACGGAAACGCCCCACACGGCGAGGCCGCGGATCGCGCCCATCTCGGTGTCGTTGCGGCCGTCGAACCAGGTCGCGAACATCGCGCCCAGCCACAGTGACGCGGCCCACGTCAGGATCATCCAGGTGATGGCCCCGCCGGAAACGCCGCGCGCGACCGCCTCGGGGCTTTGCGGATTGAACGCGGAGAATCCCACGGCCAGCCCGAATGCATACAGAAGCGCGGCAATGCCGGTCGCGACGAACCAGCCCGCCCACACCGCGCCCCAGCGCATCATCGGGTGTTCCTGTGTCACGACCGCACCGCTTTCGACGACCATGTCGGCATCTCCTCGGGTCACGCACAACTGTGCAGCAGCGCCACGATGATCAGGATCGGGATGGGCACGCCGATCAGCCAAGCCAGCACGTAGCCCAATGCACCTTTCTGCCGGTTCGGATCGCCGCTCCTGCGGAACATCTGTTTCAGTCGTTCCATGACCCACCTCGCGCGCTGAGCCCGGCAACAGTGGAGCACCGTCCGCGTGATTCCGGCGTGAACCCGCACCCTGATGGGTGACCATCCCCGGTGAAACCAGGCGCGGCGGATCACCCGACTGTCATTCCGGGTCTGCCTGCGCCGTTTGCAGGCAGACCCGGAATCGGTTTTTCATACCACGATGTCCGGCGGCGCGTGTGGTTGACACGTCCTTCACCGCGCGCATCCCAGAATGTTTTGCGAACTTCTCGAATTCAGGCGAGCGCCTGAGCCGCGTGAAGGCGATGGCGTGAAACGGCGCCGCCTGCGGACACCGAGGCAGCGGGAATCCGGCCCGGCCGGCGGATTGGCATGGATGCCGGTTCAGGCCACTGGATTCCCGCTTGCGCGGGAATGACGCGTCCGGGAATGCCTCTTTGCGAGAGTGACGGACGCCGCGTTCCCGGGAATGACGGCATCGGAAACAACGGGCGCGCAGCCGGTCGACGTATTCGCAAAGACGTTCATGGAGGAACGGCGCAATGAAATCCAGACTGGTTTGCCTCGGACTGCTGGCGTGCTGCACGCCAGTGTTGGCCGCGCAGACGCCGGACCTGTTCGGCCTGTCCACCGAGTACCACTCACCGTCCGGTTTCAAGTTCGGCGCCGAAGGCGTGTATCAATACGACTTCGATGATTTCTCCAACAATGCAATCGATCCCGTGACCGGCGCGCCCTTGTTCGAGGCCGCGCACACCTGGAATCGCCGCGAGCTCGACCTCTACGCGAAATGGGCGAATGGTTTCGAGATCGACGCCGGCTACGACTGGGATCGAAGCTGGACCGACAACTACATCAAGTACAGCTCGAAAGAATTCGGCGATTTCCGTGTCGGGCAAATGCGTGCACAGGTCGGTTGGGAACCGATGGAAGGCGCGCAGTCCTGGACGTTCCTGACGCCGGGCCTGCCCGACCAGGCGATTTTCGAGGACCGCCGCATCGGCGCCGACTGGAGCTACGGCGGAATCCGGCACTGGCTGTTCCAGGCGCAGTATTTCTGGGGCTCCGATCTCGACGGCAAATATCCGGGACACACATGGACCGGACGCGTGGTGTTCAACCCGGTCAAGACGAAAAAGGAAGTCGTGCACGTCGGAGTCGCGATTTCGCGCGAACGTCCCGGTGATCACATGGCGCATTTCTACGCCGCCCCCGAGGCCACGCTCACCAAGACCTATCTGGTCGACACGCAGCCATTGCCGTTCACGAACGCGATCGATCGCGGCGGACTCGAACTCGGTTTCATGGGCGGGCCGTTCTACGCGCAGGGTGAATACCTCGCGCTGGCTGCGCATCGCGACAACGGCCTGCCGGAATTTCACGGCCACGGTTATTACGTGCTCGGCGCGTGGATGCTCACCGGCGACACGCCGCGCACGTACAAGGACGGCGAATTCGATCTGCCCAAGCCCACGCGCAAGTACGGCGCGCTGGAACTGGCGGCGCGCTACAGCGAACTCGACTTGAGCGATGGCCTCGTGCAGGGCGGTCGCGAACACGACTGGACGGTCGGCCTCAACTGGTACTTCAAGAACCTGAAGGTCATGGCCGACTACGTGTGGGCGCAGGCCAACCGCAGCCCGGCAAACCTGTATGTGGCACCGGTCGATCCGCGCGTTTTCGAAGTGCGCGCGCAGATCAGTTTCGGCCCGTGAGGGAGCACGCCATGAATTCAAGACATTCGGATGCAACGACGGTACGCCGCCATTGGGGACCGTTCACGATCGGCATCGTGCTGATGATCGTCGGCCTCTTTTTCGTGATCGGCGGCGTGTACCTGCTGACCCTCGGCGGCACGCCGTACTACCTGCTGGCCGGCATCGGTCTGGCGTTGACCGGCCTCGGCTTGATCTTCATGCGCGGCTGGTCGCTGTGGCTGTATTTCATCGTGCTGCTGGGCACATTGATCTGGGCGGTGCTGGAGGTCGGGTTCGAACGTTTCGCGCTGGCGCCGCGGCTGTGGCTGCCGATCGCGGTCGGCATCTACCTCTTGATGCCGTGGGTCGCGCGTCGCCTCAACGAACACTGGGGCGCGTGGGCGCTGGGCGCGGTGGTGGTCGCCGCCGCGGTGGTATGCACGGTGCCATGGTTCGTTCCGCGTGGCATCCATGGCGTGGCCGTGACGCGCAATCTCCCGGCCGCGCCGACGCCGTTGGTCGGCAAGGGCGACTGGATCTATTACGGACGCACCGCGCGCGGCGACCGCTTTTCGCCGCTGATGCAGATCGACGCGAAGAACGTCTCCGGACTGAAACTGGCATGGCAGGCGCATACCGGCGACATGCCCAAGCCGGGTGAAAACAAGGGCGGCGGCGGCAGCGGCAAGGAATTCAATTTCGAGGACACGCCGATCGCGGTCAATGGCACGTTGTATCTGTGCACCGGACACCATTGGGTCGAGGCGTTCGATGGCGCCACCGGCAAGATGAAATGGAAGTTCGATCCGCACGACAACGAAAAGGCCGACGAATACCACTCCTGCCGTGGCGTGGCGTATTACGCGGCACCGGCGGGAACCAACACGCCGTGTTCGCGCCGGATCATTTCGCCGACCGGCGACGCGCGGATGTTCGCGGTGAACGCGGACACCGGAAAGTTGTGCAGCGATTTCGGCGACGGCGGTTACATTTCGCTGAAGGAATATCTCGGCAACGTGCCGCCCGGTTTCCATTTCATTTCTTCGCAGCCCCTGGTGATCGGCAATCGCCTGATCACGGGCGGATGGATCCGCGACAACATGGCCGAGAACGAGCCGTCGGGCGCGGTGCGCGCATTCGATCCGGTCACCGGCAAGCTGATCTGGGCGTGGGACCTCGGCCGTCCGCCGGGGCACCAGGTGGTGCATGCGTCGGATCTTCCGCCGGGCACGCAATTGACGCGCGGCACGCCGAACGCATGGGGCACCTACACCGCCGATCCGCAACTCGGATTGGTCTATCTGCCGCTGGGCAACGCGACGCCGGATTACTACGGCGGCCACCGGCGCGCGTTCGACGATGAGTACAACAGTTCCGTCGTCGCACTCGACTACGAAACCGGCGCGCCGCGCTGGCACTTCCAGACGACGCACCACGACCTGTGGGATTTCGACCTGCCGATCGGGCCGTCGCTGGTCAATGTGCCGGGGCCGAATGGCACGACGGTTCCGGCGCTGGTGCAGACCACCAAGCGCGGGCAGTTGTTCATGCTGAACCGCGAAACCGGTCAGCCGATTGCGAAGGTGGTCGAGGAGAAGGTGCCGCAGGACGTGTTGCCGGGCGACCGCATTTCGCCGACGCAGCCGTTCTCGGTCGGCATGCCTTCCTTGACGCCGCCGGTGCTGAAGGAATCGCAACTGTGGGGCGGCACGCCGATCGACCAGATGATGTGCCACATCCAGTTCAAGCAGGCGCATTACGAAGGCCACTTCACGCCGCCGCAGGCAGAGAAGACGCTGGTGTATCCGGCGTATGACGGCGTGATCGACTGGATGGGTGCGTCGATCGATCCGCGCAACTTGTTGCTGATCGCCAACACCAACGACATTCCCTTCATGGTGACTTTGATTCCGCGCGAGACGGCGGAGAAAAACGGCTGGGTGAAGCCGTGGACCGATCGCAGCCTGGCGCCGCCCAAGACCGAGCGCGGCCTTGCGCCCATGTACGGCACGCCGTATGTCGGCAAGGTCGAGCCGTGGATGGATCCGTGGTGGATACCGTGCAATCCGCCGCCGTGGGGTCAACTGGTCGCGATCGACCTGGTCACGCGCAAGATCGTGTGGGAGCGTCCGCTCGGCACCACCCGTGACAACGGGCCGTGGCACATTCCCTTCAACCTGCCGATGCAGATCGGCGTATTCAACATCGGCGGCAACATGATCACCGCGGGCGGGCTGATCTTCATCGGCGCGACCTCCGACGATTTCATCCGCGCCTTCGACGAACGCACCGGCGAGCTGTTGTGGCAGGCGCGCTTGCCGGCGGGCGGACAGGCGACGCCTATGACGTATCTCGCCAATGGCAAGCAATACGTGGCAATCGCGGCGGGCGGCCACGGCGGACTCGGCACCAAGCCGGGCGACGATTTGATGGTGTATGCGTTGCCGCAGAACGCGCATGACAATGCGGCAGCAGCGCGGTGATGATCGCCAGTGAGTGAAAGCTTCCAGGAAGTCGCAAATTTCTTCGTCATTCCGGGGCCGCCGCGGCTTCATCGCGGCGGCACCCGGAACCCAGTGTCTTTGCTCTTCCAATAACAACTGAAAAAGTCGCTGGGTTCCGGGTTCCATTGCCGATGAAGCCGGCAATGGCCCCGGAATGACGAGAACGGGGAGCGTTTGCGCGGGATGACGGTTGATCGGAGATACGAAAATGTTCGCAATCATCACGGGTTACTTCCTCGCCATCTTCGGCGCGCTGCTGCTCGCCGGAGGCGTGTGGCTGGTGGTGCTGGGCGGTACGCTGGCCTACATCGGGCTTGGTGCCGGCTGGCTGATCAGCGGCGTGCTGCTGATCCTGCGCCGCCGCGCCGCGCTCGGTGTGTACGCCCTGCTGTTGATCCTCACCCTGATCTGGGCGCTGTTCGAAGTGGGCCTCGATCGCTGGGCGCTGCTGCCGCGCTACGCGCTGTTCAGCCTGTTCGGCTTGTGGCTGCTGATGCCGTGGATCGACGCAGCGTTGCGCCCGGACGCGCACACGCTCCGCAGCCGCGGCTGGCTCGGCGCGCGCGGCGCGCTGGCGGTGACCGTGTGCCTCGCACTGGTGCTGGGACTGGTTTCACTGGCAAGGGATCCGTTCGGCATCGCCGGCTCGCTGCCAACGACCGCGAGTGCCGAAACGCCCGACGCGGCCACCACGCCGGGCGCGGACTGGGCGGCCTACGGCGGCACCGGGTACGGCCAGCGCTACTCGTCGCTGAAACAGATCACGGCCGGAAACGTCCATGAACTGAAACTGGCGTGGACCTACCACACGGGCGAGAAAAAAACCGCGCCACACGATCCCACCGAAAGCACCTCCGAAGATACCCCGCTGAAAATCGGCGACAGCTTGTACCTGTGCACCACCCACGACCGCATCGTCGCGCTGAATGCCGCGACCGGGAAGAAGCTGTGGGAATACGACCCGCACATCAAGTACGGCCACGACAACCAGCACCTGACCTGCCGCGGGCTGGGTTATCACTCGGCCACGGTGCCGGCGCCCGTCGCGCCGTCCGTGCTCGCGGCAAATGCGCCGGCGCCGTTGGCAACATCGGCCGCGCCGGCTGCAGCTTCCACTGCCGCCGCTCCGGTGACGGCGCAGTGCGCGCAACGGTTGGTGCTTGCCACCATCGACGCGCGCCTGATCGAAGTCGATGCGAAAACCGGCAAGCCCTGCATGGGTTTCGGCCACGACGGCGAGGTGAACCTGCTCACGGACATGGGCAAGGTGAAGCCGGGTTATTACATGGAAACGTCACCGCCCGCGGTGACCCGCAAACTGATCGTGGTCGGAGCGTCGATCAACGACAACAATTCCGTGCACAACCCGTCCGGCGTGATCCGCGCATTCGACGTCATGACCGGCACGCTGGCGTGGCATTGGGACATGGGCAAGCCCGATCCCAACGCGCCGCTGCAGCCGGGCGAAACCTACACGCCCAATACGCCGCCCGCATGGCCGCCGCTTTCCGTCGATGAAAAACTCGGCATGGTGTACGTGCCGCTGGGAAATGTTTCGCCGGATCAACTGGACATCCGTCGCAGCCCGGCCACGGAAAAATACGGCAGCGCGATCGTGGCGTTGAGCCTCGCGGACGGGCATCTTGTCTGGTATTTCCAGGCCGTGCATCACGACCATTGGGATCGCGACAATCCCGCGCAGCCCACGCTGGTCGACCTGACGATCCATGGCACGACCGAGCCGGCACTGGTGCAACCGACCAAACAAGGCGACGTGTACGTGCTGAACCGCCGCACCGGCAAGCCGATCCTGCCGGTGACGGAGAT
>JAICIW010000386.1 GCA_025928735.1 Rhodanobacteraceae bacterium
GGCAGCGACAGGTCGGGCGCGACTTTCACCCGCCCTGCCCGGTCGCGCTCACCACCGAGTTGCGCACCCAGCGGCGAAGCCGCGACGCCCGCCGCCCACAACATGGTGCGCGCGGCAATATGTTCATCGCCCATACGCACGCCGGTCGCGTCGACGCCGGTCACCGCCACGCCCGTGTGGACCTCGACGCCCATCCGTTCCAGCTTGCGCTGCGCAGTCGCCGAAAGCGATTCCGGCATCGCCGACAACACGCACGGGCCGGCTTCGACCAGGTGGATGCGTGTCTGGCGCGGATGCGCGATCCGGAATTCGCGCGGCAACGTGTGATGTGCGATCTCGGCCAGCGTACCGGCCAGCTCCACGCCGGTCGGCCCGGCGCCGACGATCACGAACGTCAGCCATTGCTTGCGAAGCTCGGCATCCGGTTCGCGCTCGGCCGCCTCGAACGCGGAGAGGATTCGCCGCCGGATCGCCAGCGCGTCGTTCATGGTCTTGAGGCCCGGCGCGTTTTCCGCCCAGTCGTCGTGGCCGAAATAGGCATGGGTGGAACCGGTCGCGACGATCAGGTAGTCGTAGCCTATTGTTTGCGCGCCCGCCTGCACGCGACGCGCGGCAACGTCGATGCCGGTCACCTCTTCCATCCATACGGTGATGTTGGCCTGCCGTCGCACGATATGCCGCAGCGGCGCGGCGATGTCGGGGCCGGAAAGCGTGGCGCCGGCCACCTGGTACAACAGCGGCTGGAACACGTGGTGATTGGCGCGGTCGACCAGGGTCACACGCACAGGCGCGTGCGCCAATGCGCGGGCGGCTTTCAGGCCACCGAAGCCGCCACCGAGGACCACTACGTGCGGGCGTGATGCCGAAGAATCCATCGACATAGTATGCCGTGCGCGCCGTGACGGTCGGCACTGGACAGGCGCCGCATGACGTGCGAATCATTGGAGAATCGAGACCAGGCAGCTTTGCTCGTCATCCCGGAATCGCGAAGCGATATCCGGGACCCAGCGACTTTGGAGCCAGAGCTACAGCAAAGACACTGGGTTCCCGCTTTCGCGGGAATGACGACAGTAGGGTTTTGATCAGTCCTTCTCCGAGGGGATACGCCATGTATCGACTGCACGCGTTCGTGTTCGCCGCATTCGTCGCCGCAACCGGCGCGTTGTCGCCGCCGCCCGCCGCCGCCGCATCGCCGCAAACCGGCTTCACGCTCGAACAGGTGTTGTCGTATCCGTTCCCACTGGACCTGACATCATCGAAGCATGGCGATCGCATCGCTTGGGTGATCGACCAGAATGGCGTGCGCAATGTCTGGGTGTCGCAAGCGCCCGGTTTCGAACCGCGCCAAGTCACGCGCTTCAAGCAGGACGACGGACAGGAAATCACGCAACTGACGTTCTCACCATCGGGTGACGCGCTGGTGTTCGTGCGCGGCGGCGATCACGACGCCAACTGGCCCGTGAAAGTGGCGGTCGACCCCGCGTCCAGTCCGGTCGAACCGAAGGTGATGATCTGGACCGTGGATTTGCAAAGCGGCAGCGCGCGCGAACTCGTCGAAGGCGACGCGCCGGCGCTTTCATCGGACGGCAAGCTCGCCTACGTCAAGGACCACCAGGTCTGGACCGCGCCGCTGTCGGCCAGCGACAAGACCAAGCCGAAGCGCCTGTTCTTCGATCGCGGCAAGGACGGCGACCCGCAATGGTCGCCGGATGGCAAGCGGCTGACATTCGTGTCGCATCGTGACGACCACGCTTTCATCGGCGTGTTCACCGATGACGCGACGCCGATCCTGTACGTGTCGCCTTCGACCAACGTTGATGGCGATCCGCATTGGTCACCCGGCGGCACGCACATCGCGTTCACGCGCCAGTCCGGCAACGGCGGCCCACCGCAACCGATCCTGAAGCAAACGCCGCAGCCGTGGTCGATCCGGGTTGCCGATGCACGCACCGGACAAGCGCATGTGGTGTGGCAAAGCCCCGACACGCTGGTTGGTTCGTATCCGCAAACGGCCGGTGGCGCGAACCTGCATTGGGCCGAGGGTGGATCGAAGCTGGTGTTCCTGAGCGACACCGACGGCTGGCCGCATCTCTATTCCATCGGCGCGAACGGCGGCACGCCGCTGCTGCTGACGCCCGGCAAGTTCATGGTGGAAGACGTCGTGATGGCGCCCGATGGCCGGTCGGTCGTTTACAGCGCCAACACCGGCACCACGAAAAACGATGACGATCGCCGGCACCTGTTCCGCGTGCCCGTCGATCATGCGCAGCCGGTTGCGCTGACTTCCGGCACCGCCTCGCA
>JAICIW010000364.1 GCA_025928735.1 Rhodanobacteraceae bacterium
CGTGCCCGATCGGTGACCTCTCCGACGCGGACGCGGACGCGTTGGCCACGACGCTGCGTCCGCTGCTTTCGGAGGCGGGCGCGTTGCAGGCGGACACGCCCTCGGAATGGTGCCTGCGGCTGGCGAACGACATCCAGCTGGCGACCTTCACCAGTCCCGACGACGCGCTCGGCGCCAGCTTGATCGATGTACTGCCGGAAGGCGATGCTGCGCGCGCGTGGCGTCGCCTGTTCAACGAATTCCAGGTCGCGTTGCACGCGCATCCGGTCAACGCCGCCCGCGTCGCTGCGCGCAAGCTGCCCGTGAATGCATTGTGGTTCTGGGGTGCGGGTTCGCTGCCCAATTCGGTGGACACCAGCCTCGCGATGGTGGCCAGCGCCGACGACGCCGTGCGCGGGCTGGCCAAGCTGGCTGGTGCGGTTCGCGTGGAGCCGCTGCCGGATGCTCTCGAAACCGCCGACGTCCGCGGCGAAACGCTGCTCGACCTGCAGCGGCTGGGTGACCGCGAATCAGCCGCGGGATGGCTGACGGTTTTCGAGCGCTGGTTGCGCATGCGCCGGTTCGATGTCATCGCGCTGACGTTCGCTGGCGGCGAACGTTATCGGATACGGCACGCGCACCGGCTGCGCTTCTGGCGTCGGGCATGAACATCGCCCAACCGCCGCTGCGGATCGTGCGCCGTGCGGCGGCGACCCTGTCTCCCGACTGGCCGGAGTCGATGCATCCGGTGCTGCGGCGCGTGTACGCCGCGCGCGGCGTCGCAGGTCCGGGTGAAACCGGCCATCGCCTCGCCGGCTTGCTGGCGCCGTCCGGGCTGGGCGACCTCGCGCATGCGGTCGACCTGCTCGCGACGGCGATTACCGACGACGCACGCATCGTGATTGCGGGTGACTACGATTGTGACGGCGCGACCGGGTGTGCGGTGGCGGTGCGCGGCTTGCGCGTGTTGGGGGCGCGCCATGTCGGCTACGTGGTGCCCGACCGTGCCATCCACGGTTACGGGTTGACGCCTGCGCTGGTCGAAACACTGTACCCGGCGCCGGACCTGATCATCACGGTGGACAACGGCGTCTCGTCGATCGCGGGCGTCGCCGCCGCGAAAGCACGAGGCTGCAGCGTCATCGTCACCGATCATCACCTGCCCGGCGCGATGCTTCCCGATGCCGACGCGATCGTGAACCCAAATCTTCCCGGCGATGCGTTTGCCAGCAAGGCGCTGTGCGGCGTCGGCGTGACGTTCTATCTGTTGTTGGCGTTGCGGGCGCGATTGGGCAAGCGCGATGAAGTCGACCTCACGCCGCTGCTGGATCTGGTGGCGCTGGGTACGGTCGCCGATCTGGTGCCGCTGGACGCCAACAACCGTGCGCTGGTCGAGGGCGGCTTGCGCAGGATACGCATGGGCAACGCGTGTGCCGGCATTGCCGCGCTGTTCGAAGTGTCTTCACGTGATTCCCGCAGCGCCACCGCGGCTGATCTCGCGTACGCGATCGCGCCGAGGATCAACGCGGCCGGCCGGTTGGAGGACATGACGATCGGCGTGGAATGCCTGCTGTCCGATGACGCGACGCGCGCGCATGAACTTGCCGGCACCCTGCACGACATCAATGCGCAACGGCGCGACCTGCAGACCTCGATGGTCGAGGATGCGCTGGCGCGGCTTGGCGACGTCCAAGCAGGCGAACGGGTTGGCGTGTCGCTGTTCGACCCGGCATGGCATCACGGCGTGGTGGGGCTGGTCGCAGCCAAGGTCAAGGAACGTTGGCATCGCCCGGTGGTGGCGTTCGCGCCGGCCGGCGAGGGCGACGAGTTGCGCGGCTCGGCGCGTTCGGTGCCGGGCTTCCACATCCGCGACGCGTTGGTGGAAGTGGATGCGCGCTGTTCCGGCATGATCGTGCGCTTCGGGGGACATGCCATGGCCGCCGGATTGACGCTCACACTGGCCCACTTTGCGCGCTTCGCGGAGGTTTTTGACGCGGTGGTGCGCGAGCGTATCGCGCCGGATGCGCTGCAACCCGTCATGGCAAGCGACGGGGAATTGTCGCCGGAAGAGTTCGTAATCGAGCTGGCGCGGCAACTGCGCGTAGCCGGGCCGTGGGGACAAGGTTTTCCGGCGCCCTTGTTCGACAACCTCTTCGAGTGCGTCGAGTGCAAGCCGATGGGCAGCGATGGAACGCATCGACGTCTGCGCCTGCGCGATCCGCGCGATGGGCGCGAGCACGAAGCGGTATGGTTCAACGCAGGCGGTGAGCTGGCGATCGGCGTCCCGGTGCGAGTGGCGTTCGAGTTGACGATCAACGACTGGCGCGGCCGCGAATCGTTGCGCCTCCTCGTGCGGCATTGGGAAACCGCCGCAACCAGCTGATTACAATTCAACGCTTGCGCGCCAGGGTCAGCCCGTCGCCGATCGGCAGCAGCGCCATGTCGATGCGTTCATCGTGGTGCAGCTTGTCGTTCAAGGCCTGCAATGCACGGGTATCGTCGTCCCGCGCGGGGCGTGCAACGTCGCCGCCCCACAAGGTGTTGTCGATCGCGATCAGGCCGCCCGCGCGGATCAGTTCCAGGCAGCGTTCGTA
>JAICIW010000037.1 GCA_025928735.1 Rhodanobacteraceae bacterium
GCCGCGTTCGGCGTGTGCTGCATCGGCCTGCTGGTGGGCCTGGTCAACTACTTCTTCATGCGCGCATCGCTGGCGCACATCGGTTCGGACCCGGATTCGCACCCGTTCAGTTGGATCAAACTGTTCAAGGTCCTGGCCGTGGGCGCGGTGCTCGCGGTCATCGCCGCCTTGATCCTGCAGCACGAGGTAATCGCGAGGTGGTTCGTGATCCTGGCCGCGATCGCGCTGCTGGCGATCTTCGTGTACCTCATCGTGAACGCGCGGCGCGGCGAACGCGCGGGATTGGCGGCCGCGCTGATCCTGACCCTGCAGACGATCTTCTTTTTCATCTTCTACCAGCAGATGCCGACCTCGCTGGCGCTGTTCGCGTTGCGCAACACGGACTGGAGCTGGAACCTGTTCGGCGTGCATCTCTACACCTGGTTGCCGGGCCAGTACCAGGCACTGAACCCGATCTGGATCATGCTCCTCTCGCCAATCCTGGCATGGGCCTACACCGCCGCCGGCAAACGCGGCAAGGACTTGTCGATCGCGTCCAAGTTCGCGCTTGGCTTCGCGATGGTCGCCGCGGGTTACTTCGTCTACGGCCTGGCCGGACATTTCGTCACCGAACCGGGCAAGGCCTCGTCGTGGGTGCTGATCTGGGGCTATGGCTTGTACTCGCTGGGCGAGCTGCTGGTCAGCGGCCTCGGGCTCGCGATGATCGCGCGTTACGTGCCGGCGCGGATGGGCGGCTTCATGATGGGCGCCTACTACGTGGGCGTGGGCATCTCGCAATACCTGGGCGGCCTCGTTGCCAACTTCGCGGCGGTGCCGCAAAACGTGACCGACCCGATACAGACGCTGCCGATCTACACCGCACTCTTCACCAAGCTCGGCTGGGCCGGTGTGGTCTGCACCGTGATTGCGGTCGTGATGATCTGGCCGATGAAACGGCTGTCCGCCGCGCACGCCGCCCACGCGGCTGCCGAAGACGCCCCCGTGCCCACGGTCGCCGACGAGCGGTAACGGTGGCGTGACGGATGTCACCTCGCCCGACATGCCGTTCGGCAGGGGCGGTCGCGGACTCGTTCGGCTAATTTAAGGAGCGACCGAACACCGTTCCGCGCCGCGAACCCCTCGCCGCGCGGACGGTCCAACGGACGCCTTTTCGCAACGGACGACTCTCGATGTCGCGAACCAAATGGATCCTGACGCTGGTCGGCGTCGTCATCGTGGCATTCATCCTGTGGCGCGTCTTTGCAGGGCCCGGCAAGTCCCGGGGTCCCGGCGACTTTGGCGCGGATGCGGCGGTGCCGGTCACGGCCGTTCCGGTGGCCGCCGAGAACGTACCGATCTACCTGACCGGCGCCGGCACCGTGCAGGCGCTCAATACCGTCACCGTGCAACCGCAGGTCGGCGGGCAGTTGCTGAAACTCGATTTCGTCGAAGGTGGCGAAGTGAAGAAAGGCCAGGTTTTGGCCGAGATCGACCCGCGCACTTTGCAGGCGCAGCTCGACCAGGCCACGGCCAAGCGTGCACAGGACCAGACCCAACTCGCCACCGCCAAGGCCAATCTGGATCGCTCCTCGAACCCGAAGTACGCGCCCTACGTCGCCGAGATCGATCGCATCACCCAGAAGAACACGGTCGCCCAATGGCAGGCCGCGGTGGCGGCGGACAACGCCAGCATCGCCGACACCAAGGTCCAGCTCGGTTTTACGAAGATCACCTCGCCCATCGATGGCGTGGCGGGCATCCGGCAGGTCGATCCCGGCAACGTGATCACGACTACCACCACCATCGTCACCGTCACCCAGATACACCCGATCTACGTGCTCTTCACCCTCGCCGGGAAATACCTCGACGAGGTGCGTGCGGCGCAGGCGCAGGGCGCCTTGAGCGTGGCGATCCTCGACGCCGACAACAACGTGGTCGAAGACGACGGCAAGCTGATCGCGATCGGCAACCAGATCGACCCGAACACCAGCACGTTCCAGTTGAAGGCCGAGTTCCCGAACGCCAACAACCAGCTTTTTCCGGGTCAGTACGCCAACACCCGGTTGAAGGTCAGCACCAACGCCGGTGCGCTGGTGGTGCCGACCGCGGCCGTGCAGCGCGGTCCGAACGGCGACTACGTGTGGTTGATCACCGACAAGCCCCCGCCGGGTGCGGAAAAGAACGAAGCGAATGCCAAGGCGGGTGCGGACAAAAAGGCCAAGTCCGGTGCGCGCGGCAAACACGATGGCGCCGCCGATAACAAGCCCGCGAAGTACGTCGCGATGCAGGCGGTGGTTACCGGCGGTGAAGCCGGCGACAGCGGACTGATCGTGACCAATGGCCTGAAAGCCGGGGACATGGTGGTCACCGCCGGCCAGTTCCGCTTGAAGCAGGGCACCAAGGTCACGCCGATGAAACCGGGCGAAGTGCCGGCGCCGCCGACCACCGCGCAGATCAAGGCCGCGATGTCGAGCAGCGGGCGCGGACGACGCGGTTGACGATGCTCGCCGGAACGCCGGAACCATGAGCTTCTCCAGCATCTTCATCCGCAGACCGATCGCGACCTCGCTGTTGATGGCGGCGGTGCTGCTGCTCGGCATCATCGGCTACAACGCGTTGCCGGTGTCGGCACTGCCGGAGATCGAGGCGCCCAGCCTCATCGTGACCACCCAGTACCCGGGTGCGAGCGCCACCACCATCGCGAACCTGGTGACGACGCCGCTGGAACAACAGCTCGGGCAGATTTCCGGGCTGACGATGATGAGCTCGAACAGCGCCGCGGGCCTGTCGACCATCACGCTGCAGTTCGCGATGAACACCGATCTGGACGTCGCCGCGCAGGACGTGCAGTCGGCATTGCGCACCGCGCGCCTGCCCGGCAGCCTGCCCTACCCGCCGATCTACAAGCGGGTGAATCCGGCCGACGCGCCGATCCTGACACTGGCGCTGACTTCGAAAAGCCTGCCGCTGCGCGATGTCAACAACTACGCCGATTCGATTCTTGCGCAGCGGCTGGCGCAAGTGCCCGGCGTCGGACTGGTTTCGATCGCGGGCAACGTGCGCCCGGCGATCCGGGTACAGGTCGATCCCGGCAAGCTCGCCAACCTCGGCCTGACCATGGAAGACGTGCGCTCGGCGCTGACGCAGGCCAACGTCAACGCCGCCAAGGGTTCGTTGAACGGCGCGGTGCAGACCTACGAGATCGGCACCAACGACCAATTGCAGAGCGCGGCCGATTACGCGCGGACGATCATCGCCTACAAGAACGGCGCGCCGGTGAAGCTGTCCGACGTCGCCGCCGTGATCGAGGGCGTCGAGAACGACCAACTCGCGGCGTGGGCCAACGGCGAACCGGCGGTGCTGCTGGACATCCGCCGCCAGCCGGGCGCCAACATCATCAACACGGTCGACCAGATCGAGCAGACGCTGCCCTCGCTGCGCGCGGTGCTCCCTGCCGGCGTCCAGCTGTCGGTGTTCGCCGACCGCACTGTCACGATCCGCGCTTCCGTGCACGATGTCCAGATAACGCTGCTGATTGCGGTGGCGCTGGTAGTCGCGGTGATCTTCGTGTTCCTGCGTCGGTTATGGGCCACGTTGATTCCGGCGGTCGCGGTGCCGCTGTCGCTGATGGGCACCTTCGCGGTGATGGCGGCCGCGGGGTTCTCGCTGGACAACCTGTCGCTGATGGCGTTGACGGTCGCCACCGGTTTCGTGGTGGACGACGCGATCGTGATGATCGAGAACATCGTCCGCTACCTCGAACAGGGCAAGAGCGGTCGCGAGGCCGCGGAAATCGGTTCGCGCGAAATCGGTTTCACGGTGTTGTCGCTGACCGTATCGCTGATCGCGGTGTTCCTGCCGCTGCTGCTGATGCCGGGTGTCACCGGGCGGCTGTTCCACGAATTCGCGTGGGTGCTGACCATCGCCGTCGCGATCTCGATGGGCGTGTCGCTGACCCTGACGCCGATGATGTGCGCGTACCTGCTGAAGCCCGGCTCGCTGCCGACCGGCGACGAGCAGGCGATGGAAAATCGCCGCGGTTTCTACGCGAAGATGATCGGCTGGTACGAGTGGTCGCTGGACTGGGTACTGGTGCACCGTCGCACCACCATCCTGATCGCGGCCGCGTCGGTCGCGGTGACCGTGTTGCTGTACGTGATGATTCCCAAGGACCTGCTGCCGGAGCAGGACACCGGCCTGATCACCGGCGTGGTGCAGGCCGACAGCGACATCGCGTTTCCCGCGATGGAGAAACACATCGAAGCCGTGACCGCGGCGCTCAGGCGCGATCCCGCGGTCGCGGGCGTCGCATCCTTCGTCGGCGCCGGCGCGGTCAATCCCACGCTCAACCAGGGCCAGGTCAGCATCGTGCTGAAGCCGCGTGGCGAGCGCGGCGGACTGGATGACGTGGTCGCCAACCTGCAACGCGACGTGGCCCACTTGCCGGGCGTGGAACTGTTCCTGAAACCGGTACAGGACATCACCCTCGACACCACCGTGGCGCCCACCGAATACCAGTACGCGCTGTCGGAAATCGATCCCAACGATCTCGCCAAATACGCGCAGCGCGTGGTGCAGGCCGTCAGGCAGTTGCCGGAACTGGCCGACGTCTCCGACAACCTCGCGATGAACGGGCGCGCGCTGAAGCTGGACATCGATCGCACCGTCGCCAGCCGTCTCGGCGTGCCGGTGCAGACCATCGACGACACCTTGTACGACGCCTACGGGCAGCGCCAGATCTCGACGATCTTCACCCAGCAGAACCAGTACCGCGTGGTGCTGGAAGTGGCGCCACAATTCCGCAACCGCTCCGATCTCATGAACATGCTGCGGGTGCGCTCGAACGGCGCCAGCGGTGCGCTGACCGGCAGCAACGCCACCAGCCTCGGCATGGTGAAATCGTCCAACTCCTCCACCGCGACCGGCATCGGCCAATCCAACACCGGCATCATCCTCGGCGGCGGCAACACCGTGCCGCTTTCCACGCTGGCCACCGCGACGGTCACCGATGCGCCGATGGTGATCGCGCACCAGAACCAGTTGCCGGCGGTGATCATTTCGTTCAACGTCGCGCCGGGTTACTCGCTGTCGCAGGCGGTGGATGCGATCAACCAAACCACGGCGTCGCTGAACTTGCCGCCGCAAGTGCGCGCCGGCTTCATCGGCAAGGCCGCGGAGTTTTCATCGTCGCTGGGCAACGAGGCGCTGCTGCTGCTGGCCGCGATCGTGGTGATCTACATCGTGCTGGGCGTGCTGTACGAAAGCTACATCCATCCCTTCACGATCCTGTCGACGCTGCCACCGGCCGGTGTCGGCGCATTGCTGGCGCTGATGATCTTCGGGATGCCGCTGTCGGTGGACGGCATCGTCGGCATCGTGCTCCTGATCGGCATCGTCAAGAAAAACGCGATCATGATGATCGACTTCGCGATCACCGCGCAGCGCCGCGGCATGAATGCGCATGATGCGATCCGCCGCGCCTGCCTGCTGCGTTTCCGCCCGATCATGATGACCACCTTCGCGGCCCTGTTCGGCGCGCTGCCGCTGGCGCTCGGCAACGGCATCGGCGCGGAACTGCGACGCCCGCTGGGCGTGGCGATCGTGGGCGGCCTGCTGCTGTCGCAACTGGTGACGCTGTACACCACGCCGGTGATCTACCTGTACATGGAACGCTTCAGTGATTGGGTGCGGGCGCGCACGGAGCGGCCGCACGCCGAACTGGCTTCCGAGAGCGGGAAGTGAGCAAGCAGTGATGATTCGTCTGTCGCGCGAAGCTACTCTGCTTTTCCTCTCTCCCTCCGGGAGCGGGGCAGGGGTGAGGGTACGCATACGCGCAGAGTGCGGGCAACGCGCGCTTCCGAACCCTCACCCACCCCTTCGGGGCACCCTCTCCCGAAGGGAGAGGGATAAGAACGAATGAACATTTCCGCGCCCTTCGTCAAACGGCCCATCGGCACTTCGCTGTTGGCGGCGGGCGTGCTCGCGATCGGCGCCCTGTGCTACACCCTGCTCGGCATCAGCGCGCTGCCGCAGGTTTCGTTCCCGGCGATATGGGTGTCGGCGTCGGAACCGGGCGCCAACGCCACCACCATCGCCGCCACGGTGGCAGCGCCGCTCGAGCGGCACCTCGGCCAGATTCCCGGCGTCGACATGATGCGGTCGCGCAGCTCCAACGGCAGTACCTTCGTCCTGCTGTTCTTCGACGCGGGCGTGGACATCGACTCCGCCGCCCAACAGGTCGACGCCGCGATCAATGCCGCGGTGCCGGATTTGCCGACCGGGCTGGACGTGCCGCAATGGCACAAGGCGAACCCCAACGACGACCCGGTACTCTCGCTGGCGCTGACGTCGAACACGCAACCGATGTCGGAGATGTTCAACGCCGCGAATACCCTGCTGCAGCCGCGCCTGAGCCAGTTGCAGGGCGTCGCCTCGGTCGATGTCTCGGGCAGCGCGCAACCGGCCGTGCGGGTGGACGTGGACCTGCACAAGCTGGATGCGCTGGGACTTTCGAGCAACGAAATCCGCAATGCGATCACGGCGGCGAACGTGACCTCGCCGCAGGGTTTCCTCACCGATGGCGAGATCTCCACCGCGATCACCGCCACTGACCAACTGCAGACGGCCCAGGATTTCGCCGACCTGGTGATCGCCACCCACAACGGCGCGCCGGTGTATCTGCGCGACGTGGCCAACGTTTACGCGGGCGCGGAGGACCAGTTCCAGGCGGCCTATTTCAACGGCAAGCGCTCGATCCAGCTGCAGATCTACAAACGCCCCGACGCCAACGTGATCGAAACCGTGGACAGCGTCAAGGATGAACTTCCGGGCCTGCGCAACCTGTTGCCGCCCGGCACCCAACTGACGCCGTACTTCGACGAAACCGCCACCATCCGCGACTCGATCAATGACGTGCAGATCACACTGCTGATCAGCCTCGCGATGGTGGTGCTCACGATGGCGCTGTTCCTGCGCCGCCTCGCGCCCACGCTGATCGCGACGGCCGCGGTGCCGTTGTCGCTGTGCGGTGCGCTGATCGTGATGTACGCGCTCGATTACACGCTCGACAACCTGTCGCTGCTGGCGCTGCTGATCGCGTTGACCTTCGTGGTCGACGACGCGATCGTCGTGATCGAGAACATCATGCGCCATCTCGACTCCGGCAAGACCCGGCTGCAGGCGGCGCTGGAAGGCGCCAAGGAGATCGGCTTTACCATCGTCGCGATCACCGCCTCGTTGATCGCGGTGTTCATGCCGATCCTGTTCGCGCCCTCGTTCATCGGCATGTGGTTCCGCGAGTTCACGGTGACCATCATCGCCGCGATCTTCGTCTCGATGGTGGTGTCGCTGACCTTGACCCCGGCCCTGTGTGGCCGTTTCCTGCGCCGCCACCCGGAGCACGAGGCGGGACCGTCCGGGTTTGGGCGTGCATTGGACCGCTTCCATGGCGGCATGCTGAGGGTGTACACGCGCACGCTCGACTGGACCCTGCACCGCCATCCGAAGCTGATGGCGTGGTCACCACTGGTGCTGTTGGCGTTCACGATCTACCTGTTTCGCGTGTTGCCGGGCACCGATTTCCCGCCCCAGGACACGGGCCTCATCTGGGGCCGCGCCACCGGCGGCGTCACCATGTCGTTCACCGATCTCGAAGCGCGCACCAGCGCGCTGGTGAAAATGCTGCGCAAAGATCCCGCGGTCGAATACGTGGGCGCCTCGATCGGCACCAGCCGGCGCGGTGCGAGCGGCTGGTTCAGCATCCAGTTGAAGCCGGCCGGTGACGGTCGCGACATTTCGACACAGGAGGTGGTGAACCGCCTGTCGGCCAAGGTGGACCGCTATCCCGATCTCGATGTCCGTTTCCGCGCGCTGCAGGACTTGGGCGGCGGGGGCGGCGGCACCAGTCAGGGCGGCCAGTACAGCGTGAACCTGCAGGCCAACGAGGCCAGCGAGCTGGAGGAATGGCTGCCGAAACTGCAGGCGGAACTCAAGAAGAACCCGATCTTCCGGGATGTCGGCACCGACCTCGACGAAGGCTCGCTGCTGCAGAACATGGTCGTCGATCGCGCCAAGGCTGCACGCCTCGGCGTTTCGATGGCGGCGGTGGACGACGCGTTGTACAACGCATTCGGGCAGCGCCCGATCTCGGCGATCTATTCCGACACCAACCAGTACCAGGTCGTGTTGACGGCGTTGCCCGCGCAGACCGCATCGCCCGCCGCGCTGAACACCATCCGGGTGCGCTCGTCCAGCGGAGAAATGATTCCGATCAGCGCCATCGCGCATCAGGAATCCGCCGTCGCCCCCAGCCAGATCGAGCACATCGACCAGATGACCAGCATGTCGCTGTCGTTCAACCTGGCGCCGGGCGTAAGCATGGGCGAGGCGACGCAGCAGATCAACCGGACGATCTCCGACATGCGCATGCCGGGCGACATCAAGCTCGGGCTGGGCGATTTCTTCCGGCGCTTCGAACAACAGATGGCGATGATGCCGCTGCTGCTGATCGGCGCGATCGTGGCGGTGTACCTGGTGCTCGGGATCCTGTACGAGAATCTCGTCCATCCGATCACGATTCTTTCCACCTTGCCCGCCGCAGGCGTGGGTGCCCTCCTCGCGCTCAAGGTCACCGGCCTGCCGATTTCGGTGGTCGCCATCATGGCGCTGATCCTGCTGATCGGGCTGGTCAAGAAGAACGCGATCATGATGATCGACTTCGCGGTGGTGGCCGAACGCGATGGCCGCACCCCGCTGGATGCCGTGCGCGAAGCCTGCCTGGTGCGCTTCCGCCCGATCATGATGACCACGATGGTCGCGATCCTCGCCTCGCTGCCGCTGGTGGTCGGGATCGGCACCGGCGCCGACCTTCGGCGTCCGCTGGGCGTCGCGATGCTGGGCGGCCTGCTCTTCTCACAGAGCCTGACCCTGCTGTCGACGCCGGCGATCTATCTGGTGTTTGGCACTTGGGCGCGCCGTCGGCGCGAGCGCAAGGCGCAACGCAAGCTCAAGCGCAAGGCGGCCACGCAGCAAGCGTGAGCGGGGCGCGGGAAAACCTGGAAATTCCGGCCATTTTGATGCTCGCGGATGCACAAGCGGCGCGCCCGCAGCGGCCATTACAATCGGGCGTTCGCGAGATGCCGCTGGATGTGCGACTGATGCCTGAATCTTCCGAAGCCACGAGCCACGAGTTCCGAACCATCGCCTTCATCGGCGGCGGCAACATGGCGCGCAGCCTGATCGGTGCGCAACGCGCGCGCGGCGTGCCGCCCGCGTCGATTCGTGTCGCCGAACCGCGCGCCGAAACACGCGAAGCGCTGGCACGCGAATTCGATGTTCCGGTCTTCACCGACAATACCGAAGCCGCCGCGGGCGCGGATTGCGTGGTGCTGGCGGTGAAACCGCAGGTGATGCACGAAGTCTGCGCCGGACTCGCCGCATTGTTGCGCGCGTCGAATCCGCTGATCATTTCCATCGCCGCCGGCATCCGCATCGCGCAGATCGAGCGCCTGCTGGGCGGGCAACACGCCATCGTGCGCTGCATGCCGAACACGCCGGCGCTGGTCGGCGCGGGCGCGAGCGGTCTGTGCGCCAATCGCAATGTGGATGCCGACCAGCGCGCATTGGCGGAACGCCTGCTCGGGGCCGCCGGCATCGTGCGCTGGATCGAGGACGAAGCCCAGATGGATACCGTGACCGCAGTGTCCGGTTCCGGACCCGCGTATTTCTTCCTGCTGGTCGAAGCCATGGAAGATGCCGCGGTGCAGCTCGGGCTGCCGCGCGACACCGCTCGCGCATTGGCCGCGCAAACTTGCCTCGGCGCCGGCCACATGCTGGCGGATGGCAACGAAACCGCGGCGGTCCTTCGCCAGCGCGTCACCTCGCCGCACGGCACCACTGCTGCCGCGCTGGATGCGTTCGAGCACGGCGGCTTTCGCGCACTCGTCGCGCAGGCACTGGCGGCCGCGCGGCAGCGCGGTGCGGAGATGTCCGCGGAACTGGATACCGACGCATGATGTATCTCGCCAATGCAGCTGCCCTTTTGATCCAGTTCGCGTTCGGTTGCGCGGTTGCGCTGTTCGTATTTCGCCTGCTGGCGGAAGCGGTACGTGCGGATTTCTACAACCCGATCTGCCAGTTTCTTTACCGCGCCACCAACCCGGTGCTGACGCCGCTGCGCCGCGTGATCCCGACCTGGCGGCACATCAACCTCGCCGCGCTGCTGATCGCGTGGGCGCTGGAAGTCGTCAAGAATGTGCTGCTGATTTTCGTGGCGGCGGACTTCTGGACAAGCGGCGTGGGCGCGCTGGTGCTGGGCGTCGCCGACCTGCTCAATTTTTTCATGATCACTTACCTGATCATGATTTTTGCGTGGGCGCTGCTTTCCTACGTCAACGTCGATGCACGCAATCCGGTGGTGCCATTGCTCGGCAAGATCGTCGATCCGGTGCTCAAACCATTTCGCCGCATCCTGCCGCTGATCGGCGGATTCGATCTTTCGCCGGTGCTTGCGATTCTGGTAATCCTGCTGATCCAGACGGTGGTGGTGGCGTGGTTGATGAATGCCGGGCACACGATTTGATGCCGCAGCTCGTGCGAGCGGGGTCGGCCCGGGCTTCATCCAGTGAAGCCGAACATCTCTCGGCTTCACGGCGTTCGATCCAACCTATCAATGCGGCGACTGGTTGAGGCGAGGGCTCCTGCAGTGCGTAGGTTGGGCTGACGCCGGCTCCATCGGCGGAAGCTCAACGATCGCTTGCGGCCACGTTGGGCTTCACTGCGTTCAGCCCAACCTACAAATGCGGAGGCCGCTTCCGTTCTTGTCAGCCTGTCGCCCAGCGGGCGATCACCGCGTGCAATGCGTCGAGTCCATCGGTGAGTGCGGCGGGGCCGGGCTGCAGGATGATCGGCGACTTGATTTCGTGGAGTTCGCCATTGCGCACGGCCGGAATCGCGCCCCAGCCCGGCCGTGCGGCGACGCTGGCGGGCTGGAACTTCTTGCCGCACCACGACGCGAGTATCACGTCAGGCTGGCGCGAAATCACTTCGGCCGGGTCGGAAAGGATGCGGTGTTTCGCCAGCGACTGTTCCGCGCGTTCGGGAAACACGTCTTCGCCACCGGCGATGCGGATCAGTTGCGCCACCCAACGGATGCCGGTGATCGGCGGGTCATCCCATTCCTCGAAGTACACGCGCGGGTGCCTCGGAAGCGCTGCGCCTGATGCGCGCACGCGCTCGACGTGGGCCTCGAGTTCACGCGCGTACGCTTCGACCTTCTCCGCCGCACCCACCAGCGCGCCAAGTCGACGGATATAGGCGAGGATCCCGGCCACGGAACGGTGGTTGCTGATCCACACCTCGACGCCGGCCTTGATCAACTCCCGCGCGATGTCGGCCTGGATATCGGAAAACCCGATCGCCATGTCGGGCTCGAGATCGAGGATGCGCTCGATCCTGGCGCTGGTGAAGGCCGAGACCTTGGGCTTCTCTTTGCGCGCGCGCGGCGGCCGCACCGTGAACCCGGAAATGCCGACGATGCGGTCCTGTTCGCCGAGCGCGTACAAGACTTCCGTCGGTTCCTCGGTGAGACAGACTATGCGGTGTGGTCCGTACGACATACCGATTTCCACAGGGTCCCGCGCAAACCGTCCCTGGTGCTTGGCGC
>JAICIW010000084.1 GCA_025928735.1 Rhodanobacteraceae bacterium
ACAGCCTGACGATGAACCGCCTGCGGCGCGATGCCATCGCCAAGCTGTCGCCCGCCGGGATGATCCGCTTCGCACCGGCCAATCCGAAATACACGGTGACGGTATTCACCGACATCGATTGTCCTTACTGCCGCGCATTTCACGCCAATATCGCCGAGATCAACAAACTCGGGATTGCCGTGGATTACCTGTTCTGGCCGCGCAGCGGGCTCGGCACGCCGTCGGCACAGAAAGCCGTGGACGTGTGGTGCGCATCCGACCGCAAGGACGCGCTGACTCGCGCGTTCGAAGGCCAGGGGCCGCACAATGGAACTTGCCAGTCGCCGGTGGCGCACGACTTCAACCTCGGCATGGATCTGGGTGTGGACGGCACGCCCACCGTCATCGCCGACAACGGCGTGGTGCTGGGCGGGTACGTTGATCCGCAGGAATTATTGCGGCGACTCGAGACGGTGCATGCCACGCCCACCGCCCAACCTTCACGCTGATAGCGGCTTTCGCGCGTAACCAAGCCACCGAAGCCGTTCGGGCGCCTGTTGACCAAACTGCCTCATGCTTGCGCGGCACCAAGCCACGGCGAGCAGGGACGATCGCATTTATAATGAGCGGCCCCCTCCGGCTGCGGTTCCCCCATCGCCATGATCGTTCTCGACGGGCGCAGCGCCCTGTCGGATTTCCGCCTCGACCGACTCAACCTGCGCTTGGCCGCCATTGCCAAAGGCATTCGCGTGCGCGGCGCGCGGCAGGTGTACTTCGTCGAATCGAAGTCGCAACTGTCACCCACCCTGCATCGGCGCCTCGCGGAAGTGCTGGATGCGACCGAGGCGCCGCCCGCGGACGCGTCGTTGTGGGTGGTGCCGCGGTTCGGCACGTTGTCGCCGTGGTCGTCGAAGGCTACCGACATCGTGCACCACGTCGGCATCCACGTCTCGCGCGTCGAGCGCGGCACCGCGTTCCTGATCGAGCACCTTCCGGGCCCGGACGATCCCGCCTTCGCCGCTGTCGCGAACGCATTGCATGATCCGATGACGCAATCGGTACTGCTGAAGCTCAGCGATGCGCCGCAGATTTTCCTGCGCGGCGAATCCGCACCGCTGGCCACGATCGCGCTGGGCGATGACGCGAAAGCGTCGCTGCAAGGCGCCAATGGTGCGTTGGGCCTGGCGCTCGCGCCGGACGAGATCGATTACCTCGTCGACAACTACGCGAAGCTCGGCCGCGATCCGACCGACGCGGAACTGGTGATGTTCGCGCAGGCCAATTCCGAGCACTGCCGGCACAAGGTATTCAACGCCAGCTTCACGGTCGATGGCGAGAAGCAATCGTCCAGCCTGTTCGACCTGATCCGCCACACCCACAAGACCTCGCCCGCCTATACGCTGTCGGCGTACAGCGACAATGCCGCGGTGATCGAGGGCTCGAACGGCGCGCGATTCTTCGCCGATGCCGATGGCGTCTGGCGCACGCACGTCGAGTCGATCCCCTACGCGATCAAGGTGGAAACCCACAATCATCCGACCGCGATTTCGCCATGGCCGGGGGCGGCCACCGGATCCGGCGGCGAGATCCGCGACGAAGGTGCGGTCGGTCGCGGCGGCAAACCCAAGGCCGGCCTGACCGGCTTTTCCGTCTCGCACCTGCGCATTCCTGATTTGCCGCGGCCATGGGAAGCGGAACGCCCGCTGCCGCCGCGCGTCGCCAGCGCGTTCGAGATCATGCGCGACGGCCCGCTGGGCGCGGCCGGCTTCAACAACGAGTTCGGACGACCGTGTCTCGCCGGCTATTTCCGCACGTTCGAACTCGAAACCGCCAGGCCCGGCATGCGCCACGGCTACGACAAGCCGATCATGCTGGCGGGCGGCGTCGCCAACGTGCGCCCGATGCTGGTGAAAAAGAACAAGCTCGCGCCGGGCGATCAGGTGATCGTGCTGGGCGGGCCAGCGATGCTGATCGGCCTCGGCGGCGGCGCGGCCTCGTCAATGGCGGCCGGCGCCTCCAGCGAAGCGCTCGACTTTGCCTCGGTGCAGCGCGACAACCCGGAAATGCAGCGGCGCTGCCAGGAAGTGATCGACGCCTGCTGCGCGTTCGGCGACACCAGCCCCATCGTCGCGATCCACGATGTCGGCGCGGGTGGTCTGTCGAATGCGATTCCCGAATTGCTGCACGATTCGGGCGTCGGCGGCGACATCGACCTCGATGCGGTGCCGCTGGACGATCCGCAGCTCTCGCCCATGCAGATCTGGTGCAACGAGTCGCAGGAACGCTACGTGCTGGGCGTGAAGCCCGCGGACCTCGACAGGTTCCGTGCGCTGTGCGAGCGCGAGCGCTGCCCGTTCGCGGTGGTCGGCACCGCGACGGAAGAACAACGCTTGCGGGTGCGCTCGAAACGCGATCCGCGCGTGATCGACATGGAACTTGCGACGCTGCTCGGCAAGCCGCCGCGCATGCAGCGCGATGCGACCCGCATCGAGCCGCAACTCGACATCATTCCCGATCTCACCGGCATCGGCCTCCACGAAGCGATCGAGCGCGTGTTGCGCATGCCTGCGGTCGCCGACAAGGCGTTCCTGATCCATATCGGCGACCGCAGTGTCGGCGGCCTCTGCGCGCGCGACCAACTGGTGGGCCCATGGCAGGTGCCGGTCGCGGATTGCGCGTTGACGCTGGCCGATTTCCAAGGGTACGCCGGCGAAGCGATGGCGATGGGCGAACGCGCGCCGGTCGCAGTGCTGGACGGCGCGGCGTCGGCTCGGATGGCGCTGGGCGAAGCCATCACCAACCTGATCGCCGCGCCGCTCGCGAGCCTCGAAGAAGTCCGGCTGTCGGCCAACTGGATGGCCGCGATCGGCCACGAAGGCGAGGACGCGGCGCTGTTCGACGCCGTGCAAGCCGTTTCGGTGCAACTGTGTCCCGCGCTCGGGATGTCCATTCCAGTCGGCAAGGACTCGCTGTCGATGCGCACGCTATGGCGCGATGCCGACCGCGAACAGCGCACCATCGCTCCGGTGTCGCTGATCGTCAGCGCGTTCGCGCGCGTGGCGGACGTGCGTGGTGCGCTGACGCCACAGCTCCGGATGGACGTGGGCGATACGGAACTGTGGCTCATCGACCTTGGCGCCGGCCGTGATCGCCTCGGCGGCTCGGTGCTGACGCAAGCCTACGAACGCGGCGGCGGCGTGCCGCCGGATTTCGAAAACCCCGAGCGCCTGCGCGGCCTGTTCGACGCGATCCGCGCCGCGCGTGAGAAGAACCTGCTGCTGGCCTACCACGACCGTTCCGACGGCGGCGCGATCGTCACGCTGCTGGAAATGGCCTTCGCCGGCCATTGCGGCCTGGCAATCTTTCTTGACGGCTGGGCCGACAGCACGCTGCGGGCCTTGTTCAACGAGGAACTCGGCGTGGTGGTGCAGGTGCGCGTCGACGACCACGACGCGTTCGCCGCCATTACCGAGGCGCACGGTCTGGCTGCAATGACGCGCGTGATCGCACGCCCCAAGACCAAGCTCGGCATCAAGCTGTACGGCGGCGACGAAACCGTCGCCAAGTGGAACTGGCGCAAGCTGATCGACACCTGGCACGAAACCAGCCATGCGATGCAACGCCTGCGCGACAACCCGGCCTGCGCCGACGCCGAACGCGAATGGCGCAGCGATGATGGCGACCCGGGCCTGAACACGAAACTCGCCTTCGATCCGGCGGATGACGTGGCCGCGCCGTACATCGCCAAGGGCGCGCGTCCGCGCCTCGCGGTGTTGCGCGAGCAGGGCGTCAACGGTCAGGTGGAAATGGCGGCGGCGTTCAACCGCGCGGGTTTCAACGCGGTGGACGTGCACATGAGCGATCTCGTGACCGGCCGGCACACGCTTGCCGAGTTCGCAGGTTTCGCCGCGTGCGGCGGCTTTTCCTACGGCGACGTGCTGGGCGCGGGCCGCGGCTGGGCGGCGTCGATCCTGTACCACAACGAGCTGCGCGATCAGTTCGCAGCATTCTTCGCCGACGAATCGAAATTCGCCGTCGGCATGTGCAACGGCTGCCAGATGCTGGCGCACATGAAGTCCATCATCCCCGGCGCCGAGCATTGGCCGACATTTGCGCGCAACGCATCGGAACAGTACGAATCGCGGCTGGTGACGCTGGAAGTGCTGGACGCCGGCTCGATCCTGTTTCGCGGCATGGCCGGCTCGCGCATCCCGGTGGTCGCCGCGCATGGCGAAGGCCGCGCGGTGTTCCCCGAAGGCAGCAAGGCCGGCAAGGCCACGGCCTGCGTGCGTTTTGTCGACAACCGCGGCAAGGCAACCGAAACCTTCCCCTACAACTCGAACGGTTCGCCCGATGGCCTGGCCGGATTCACCGCCGCATCCGGGCGCGTGACCATCCTGATGCCGCACCCGGAGCGGGTGTTCCGCACGGTGCAGATGAGTTGGCACCCACGCGAGTGGGGCGAAGATTCGCCGTGGATGCGGATCTTCCGCAACGCGCGGGTATTCGTCGGCTGAGTTTTGGTCCTATGCCGCGACGGGCGCATCGGCCTGCGCTTCCGGCGCGGCGCGCGCAAAGGCTTCGAGCTTGCGGCACATCGCGTCGATCGATTCGATGACGGGATAGCGACCCAATGCCACGCCGAAGCGCCGCGCGTTGTAAACCTGCGGAATCAGGCAGCAATCGGCCAGCGTGGGCAGGTTGCCGTCGCAGAACGCGCCGGTGCGGCTGACGGCCAGCATCGCTTCGATCGCCTCGAAGCCGATCTCGATCCAGTGCCGCGACCATGCCAGCTTCTGTTCATCGCTCGCGCCGAGTTCGCGCTGCAGGTACTGCAGCACCCGCAGATTGCCGATTGGATGGATGTCGCACGCAATCGCCTGCGCGACCGCGCGCACCCGCGCGCACGCCAGCGCGCTGGGCGGCAACAGGCGCGGCGTCTCGGGATAGGCGTCTTCCAGGTATTCGATGATCGCGAGCGATTCGACGATCGTCCTGTCGCCATCGACCAGCGTCGGCACCAGTTGCTGCGGATTCAGCGCACGGTATTCGTCGTGGTGCTGTTCACCGCCGTCGCGCACCAGGTGCACCGGCGCGATCACGTAATCGAGACCCTTCAGGTTCAATGCGATGCGCACGCGGTAGGCCGCGCTGGACCGCCAGTAGCTGTACAACGTGAACGTGTCGGGCATGCAGGTTTCCGCGGCAATCGAAAGCCAGCAGGTTAGCGCAATTGCACGCAACCAGCGCGCCATCGACAATGCGAAATTCGATATTGAATTGATCGCTGGAGTCGTCCATGACCTTCATCCGCATGACCGATCTTGATCTCAAGAGCAAGCGCGTCCTGATCCGCGAAGATCTGAACGTGCCGATTCAGGACGGCGAGATCACTTCCACCCAGCGGCTCGACGCGGCGCTGCCGACCATCCGTGCCGCGCGCGATGCAGGCGCGGCGGTGCTGGTGATGTCGCATCTCGGGCGTCCCAAGGAAGGCGTGTTCGACGAGACGCAATCGCTGAAACCCGTCGCCGAATGGCTGTCGGAGGAGCTTGGCGCCAGCGTGCGCCTGCAACGCGATTATCTCCACGGCGTCGACGTGAAGAATGGCGAAGTGGCGTTGCTGGAAAACTGCCGGATGAACGTCGGCGAGAAATCCGACGACGAGGCGCTCGCAAAAAAATACGCCGCGTTGTGCGACGTGTTCGTGATGGACGCGTTCGGCACCGCACATCGCGCGCAGGCGTCCACGCACGGCGTCGCGAAGTTCGCGAAGACGGCGTGCGCGGGTCCACTTCTGGCGGAGGAACTGGACGCGCTGGGCAAGGCGATGAAAGATCCGGCGCGCCCGCTGCTGGCGATCGTCGCCGGTTCCAAGGTCTCCACCAAGCTCGACCTGCTGCAGAACCTGGTGCAGCGCGTCGACCAGTTGATCGTTGGCGGCGGCATCGCCAACACCTTCATCGCCGCAGCGGGCCACGA
Organism: Rhodanobacteraceae bacterium; assembly: GCA_025928735.1. Taxonomy (GTDB): domain Bacteria; phylum Pseudomonadota; class Gammaproteobacteria; order Xanthomonadales; family Rhodanobacteraceae; genus 66-474. The sequence goes on from JAICIW010000084.1 coordinate 5,962, forward strand.
GGTCGGCAAATCCCTGTTCGAGGCCGACCTGCTGGATGCGGCGCGCAAGGTGATCGAGCGGGCCCACGCGCGCGGCGCCGACGTGCCGATTCCCGGCGACGTGGTGACGGCGTCGAAATTCGCCGCCGACGCGCCCGCTACGGTGAAGCCGGTTGGTGAGGTAGGCGACGATGAAATGATCCTGGACATCGGCCCCGAGACCGCAAAGCGCTACGCAGACATGATCGCGAAGGCCGGCACGGTGGTTTGGAACGGCCCGGTCGGCGTGTTCGAATTCGATGCATTCGGCCATGGCACCGAAACCCTCGCGCGTGCGATCGCCGATTCGAAGGCCTTCTCGATCGCGGGCGGCGGCGACACGCTGGCCGCGGTGGACAAGTACGGCATCGAGGACAAGGTGTCATACATCTCGACCGGCGGCGGCGCGTTCCTGGAATTCCTCGAAGGCAAGACGCTGCCGGCCGTGGCGATGCTGGAACAACGCGCCCGGGGCTGAATCGCCCCGGCCAGCACATCGCGTCACCAAGCCTCTGACAGGCCGGATCCTTCGCCATTGAAAACGTTTGCATTCAGGAATGAAAACGTTTACATTCCGTGCCCAGGTGCATCCGGTGCGCCCTGTCCATCAGGCCACAGGGGAAGCGTGCAGTGGTGACGATCAAGGACGTCGCCCGGGAGGCGAAAGTTTCAGTGGCGACCGTATCACGCGCATTGAACGGCAGCGCCGACGTCACGCCGGCCACGCGCGCGCGCATCGAGCGCGCAGCGGCGCGCCTGCGTTATGTGCCCATGGGGGCTGCCCGAAGTCTGGTCACCCGTCGCACACAGGCGATCGGCGCGTTGTTGCCGGATCTGTTCGGCGAATTCTTTTCCGAGCTGATCCGCGGAATAGACCTCGCGGCGCGTACGCACGGGCTGCACCTGCTGGTCTCCAGTTCCCACGGTGACGCGGACGAAGCCGCCGTAGCCTTGCGGGCGATGCAGGGCCGCGTGGACGGCGTGTTGATCATGTCGCCGCACGTGGATGCCGCCTTCCTGCGCAAGCATCTCGCCGATTCCATCCCCGCGGTGCTGCTCGACAGCCCGCCGCGCGAACCTCGCCGCCCGCACGTGAACATCGACAACCAGGGTGGCGCCCGCGCAATGACGCAGTATCTGCTCGCGCTCGGCCACCGAAAGATCGCCTTCATCGAAGGCCCTGAGGGCAATCGCGATGCACGCGAACGTCGGCGCGGCTTCGAACAGACGATCGCCGCGCATGACGGCGCCGGTGCGCGTTACCTGAAAGGCGACTACAGCGAGGAATCCGGCTACCGCGCGGGGCGCGCGCTGCTGGCAGGACGCAAGCTTCCCGATGCCGTGTTCGCCGCCAACGACATGATGGCGATCGGCTGCCTGTCCGCCCTCAACGAAGCCGGCGTGCAGGTGCCCGATCAGATTGCACTGGCGGGTTTCGACGACATTCCGATCGCACGCTACACGCATCCACCGCTCACCACGGTGCACGTGCAGATCGCGCAATTGGGACATGCGGCGCTGGAGCGGCTGGTGGCTCAGATGCAAACGCTGGATACACCGGAAGCGGACGTGACAACCATGCCGTGCGAGGTGGTGGTACGCGCCTCGTGCGGGTCGCGTTCAAAAACATCCGGAAGCGGGAAAGCGGTTCAAATCCGAAAACTCCAATAAACCCCATGCGCGCTGGAGGGGATATGAAACACCAAACGATGCTGCGGAAAAAATTGCTGGCGGCGTTGATCACCAGCACGGTCGCCTCGACGTTGTCGTTGCCCAGTATCGTCTGGGCGCAATCGGCGAACGCCAATTTGCGGGGCACTGCCCCGCCGAGCGCGCAGATCACCGCACGCAACGTCGCCACCGGGTCGGTGCGCGTTACCAAAGCCTCCGCGAATGGCAGCTACGTGCTGGTGGGCCTGCAGCCGGGCACTTGGCGTGTCGACGCCGGCCCCGGTACCGGTCAGACGGTAACGCTGTCGGTAGCGTCGACCGCCACCCTGAATCTC
>JAICIW010000343.1 GCA_025928735.1 Rhodanobacteraceae bacterium
GCCGTCCAGCACCGCGCGATCGCCGCCCTTCCAGAACGCGCGGCCCAGCTTCACGCCGCCACGCGCGAACAGGTTGTAGTAAATCTCGTCCACCCAGTACTTGCGGGTGAGCATCTTGAAGACCGGCAGGAACATCCGCGCCGCGCGATCGGCGATGGCGGGATTGAACAAATACACGTAGGTCGCGACCAGAAAACCCGCAACCGCGATCCAGAACGGCGCGCTCAGGAACGCGTGCCAGAACATCGGCACGGTGCCATGGAATTCTTCGGCCATGTGCGCCAGCACGTCGTGGCCGGGCAGCACCTTGATCGCGCTGCCGAACCAGCCGCCATACAGCAGCGGCTTGATCGCGACCCAACCGATCATCACCGACGGGATGGCCAGCAGCACCAGCGGCACGGTGATCACCCATGGCGATTCCTTCGGCGCGTGTGCCAGCAAGCCCTGATGATGGTCGTGCGAATCGTGTGCCCCGTGCTCGACCTTGAAGCGCTCCTTGCCGTGGAACGTCATGTACAACAGGCGGAAGCTGTACAGCGCGGTCACGAACACGCCCAGCAGCACGCACCAGTACGCATAGGTCGCGCCGAAGATGTGCGAATCGCCCACCGCTTCGATAATCTGATCCTTGGAGAAGAATCCCGAGAAGCCGGGTGTCGCCACCAGCGCCAGTGAGCCGATCCACATCGTGATCCAGGTGATCGGCATGTATTTGCGCAAGCCGCCCATGTAGCGCATGTCCTGCTCGTGGTGCATGGCCACGATCACGGAGCCCGCGCCGAGGAACAGCAGCGCCTTGAAGAACGCGTGCGTCATCAGGTGGAAGATGCCGGCCGCGTAAGCGGACACACCGAGCGCGACGACCATGTAGCCCAGCTGCGACAGCGTGGAATAGGCGATCACCCGCTTGATGTCGTTCTGCACGATGCCGACCAGGCCCATGAAAAACGCGGTGGTCGCGCCGACGATCAGCACCACCGACAGTGCGGTCGTCGACATTTCGTACAGCGGCGACATCCGCGCCACCATGAAGATGCCCGCGGTGACCATGGTCGCCGCATGGATCAGCGCCGAGATCGGGGTCGGGCCTTCCATCGAATCCGGCAGCCACACGTGCAACGGCACCTGTGCCGACTTGCCGCAGGCACCCACGAACAGCAACAGGCAGATCACGGTGGCCAGCGACCACGGATGTCCACCAACCACCTCGATGGTGCGGCCGGACAAGGTATCGGCGTTCGCGAACACCGTGCCGTAATCCAGCGTGTGGAACGCGTACAGCACGCAGGCGATGCCGAGGATGAAACCGAAGTCACCCACGCGATTCACCAGGAACGCCTTCAACGCGGCGAAGCTCGCGCTCGGGCGCTCGAACCAGAATCCGATCAAGAGGTACGACACCAGACCCACCAGCTCCCAGCCTACGAACAACTGCAGGAAGTTGTTGGCCAGCACCAGCGTCAACATCGAGAAGGTGAACAGCGCGATGTAGGCGAAGAAGCGCTGGAAGCCCGGGTCGTCGCGCATGTAGCCGATGGTGTAGATGTGCACCATCAGCGACACGAAGGTCACCACCACCAGCATCAGCGCGGTCAGGCGGTCGACCAGGAAGCCGATGCCGATGGTGAGCTTGCCGACCTCGAGCCACGTATAGACATCGGCGCTGAACACCGGCGCCCCACCCCATACCAATTGATAGAACACCACGCACGACAGCGCGAACGAAATCGCCACCGACACGATCGCGATGCCCGCCGCGCCCGCGCGGCCGACCTGGTTGCGCAACAACCCCGCGATCAACGCGCCGGCCAGCGGCGCGATCGCCAGCACTATCAGGAGATTCTGGCTGATCACGCTTGCACCTCACGCAGCACGATGATCCCCTTGTTGGCCGCGCCTGAGGGAGCGCGGTAGCGTTCTGGGCGCATTCGGCGTCTCCCTAGTAGCGCAGCGAATCGATTTCGTCGACGTTGATCGTGCGACGGTTGCGGAACATCAACACCACGATGGCCAGCCCGATGGCCGACTCGGCCGCCGCCACCGTCAGGATGAAGAACACGAACACTTGTCCCGACGGATTGCCGAGGAAGCGCGAGAACGCGACGAAATTGGTGTTGACGGCGAGCAGCATCAGCTCGATGCACATCAGCAGCACGATCACGTTCTTGCGGTTGATGAACAGTCCCGCGATCGAGATGCAGAACAGCACCGTCGCGAACACGATGTACCACGAAAGAGGAATACTCACGATTGCGGCTCCTCCCGGACGGGTTCGACAGCCGCGGATTCCACGGCGGCCATCTTGACCATGCGCACGCGACCCGGCGCGCGCACCGCCGACTGCGCGGCTGGATTCTGGCGCTTGGAGAACGTTCGCACGCGCAGTGCCAGCACCACCGCCGCGACCAGGCCAACGGTCAGGATCAACGCCGCGATCTCGAACGGCAGAAGGAAATGCGTGAACAGCGCGGTGCCCAGCCACTCGATGTTGGAAACACCCGCGGGATTCGGGCCGGCCGGCACGTCGAAGGCCTTGATGCCGATGATGCCCAGCATCTCGACCAGCATGATCACCGCGGCGCCGATGCCGATCGGCAGGTACTTGATGAAGCCTTCGCGGATCGGCTCGAACTCGATGTCCAGCATCATCACCACGAACAGGAACAGCACCATCACCGCGCCGACGTACACCACCACCAGGGCCAGCGCCAGGAATTCGGCCTCGGCCAGCATCCACAGGCAAGCGGTCGAGAAGAACGTCAGCACCAGCGCCAGCACGCCGTGCACGGTGTTCTTCAC
>JAICIW010000309.1 GCA_025928735.1 Rhodanobacteraceae bacterium
CCGAATTTTGGCGCGGCGATCCTGAGGAACAGGAACGAACCGCCCCAGATCGCCGCGAGAAATACCAGTTCGACCGGCGTGCGCCAGTCGAAGTCGCGTGGCCCCGCGACGCGCACGCGCCGTCCGCTGCGCGGGGTTCGTGTCGGCGGCGCCTCGTCGCGCGCCAGCAACCGCAGTGTCGCGGGGTCCGTCAGGTAACCGCCCGCGAACAGCATGCCACCCGATAGCCTTGCCAATTCCCTCAACATGTCGCACCTCCGGCCGTGTTGCACGAATGCCCTGTCACGCGCAAAATTAGGCCGCTTTGCCGCGTCGTGGAAGCGACGATTTTTCAAAAGAGTGTTGAGGAAAATCGAACATGAGCCGAGCACCCATGAATTCGCTCCAGACCTTCGTCGCGGCTGCGCGCGCACAGAATCTCACCCGCGCCGCGGAGCGCCTGCACCTCACGGTGAGCGCCTTGAGCCACCAGATCCGGCTGCTCGAAGAACGCATCGCCTGCACGTTGTTCGTGCGTGGTCCGCGCGGCTTGAAGCTCACCGCCGAGGGCCAGCGGCTGCTCGACAACGTGGCGCCGCACATGGAAGCCATCGAGGATGCCTTGAAGCCGCTGTGCGGGCGTAACAACAACACCCTGTCACTATCGGCGATGCCGTCGATGACCTCGAGCTGGCTGCTGCCGCGCTTGCCGCGGTTCGTCACGCGGCATCCCGAGGTCGAGTTGAATCTCGATTCATCCATCGATCTGGTGGACTTCGCGGATGGCCGCTTCGATGCGGCATTGCGCTACGGGACAGGCGAGTGGCCCGGGCTCGTGGTCGAATCGCTGCTGGAAGAATGGTTGACGCCGGTTGCGAGTCCGTCGCTGCTGGCGCGGCGCAAGCGGCCGCGGCTGGACGATCTCGGCGAACTGCCGCTGTTGTGTCCCGAGGACCCCTGGCAGGAATGGTTCGCACTGCACGGCGGCAAACCGCCGCGGCGTTACGCGGCTTCCTTCAGCGATTCCGAATCACGCCAGCGGGCCGCGGTGGAGGGCATCGGCGTCGCGCTCGGACGCACGACCATGGTGCGCCCGCTGATCGAGACCGGCCAGTTGGTGGCATTGTTCCCGCAGCTGATGAAGGCCAAGCGATGGCACTACCTCGTCTATCCCGAACGTTCGCGAAAATGTTCGGGGTTCATGGCGTTTCGCGAGTGGCTGCTGGACGAAGCCGCCGAATTCCGGGCGGCGCCGCCGATCGGATTCGCCGGCACACATGTGCGTTCCCGGCCGTCGCGTGCGCCGCGCCGGCGGGCGAAGGTTTCATGATCCGCGACGACGTTCGTCATCGACCGCAAGGATCCCGCCCCATCAGGTGATCGTAGGTGGAGACGTTGGCATCGCGCAGATGTCCGTCCCGCACCGCAGCGCCGGCGGAGTGGATGCGCCGGCATGCCTCCGTGCGCGGAACCTTGACGCCGTGCACGCGCACGCGGCTCCAGGCGTTGTGCCTCCCGCGCGTGTTTTCACGAGATTGTTTCTCCGCGTATGCGGTTCGCACGATCCCGTCACCGACAATCGATGAAGGACAACGGCTGTGCCTGTAGAACACCTCGCCATCGGCGGCGCGGCATTCCCACGACATTGCGGGCTTCACGCGCGATCCGCGTGGCGAAGCACGCCTTTTGCGCGTGCTGTGCACAGAGCGTCGATCATGCGCGGCGTCCTTCCGTCGCTCCGCCGCGGCAACGTCGGCGGCACTGCCTATCGCCGGCAGAGGGCGCAGGTCGAGCTTGCTTTGCTGTGCGTGTGCAGCGCAAGGCGTGTCCTGGAATGACAAGTGTCCACTTGCATCCGTGCAGCGATAGACGGACGCCGCGTGCCCATTACCGGTAACCATGAGCAACAGCAGCGGAAGAACCGCGAGTGACATCCGCGACCAGGTGCGCCAAATTGCGCGCAGTATCGAAATCTGCCGAAGGTCGTCCGGAGCGAAATCCGAATAAGTTTCCATTCGACAACCCTTTCAACGAAGAAGATCAATCGATACTGCGCGCGTGATTGCACGCCTGCCATCGGTTCTCGCCCCGTCTTGTTGTAGGGAAATGGCCTGCGTGCCCATGCAGGATCGTGCCTTGCCGATACGCCTGCCGGGGAGTACAACGGCCGATATCGGCTCAATCGGGAGGTGTGCCATGAAGCGCCATCATGGACTGTTCACGGTGCTGTTGCCTGCCGCGGTTTCGCTGGCCATTACTGTGCCGGCCGCGGCACAGCTCCCCACGAAAAATGGCGAGATCGCACGTCCCGATTACGGGTCAGGTGCCAGCAGCGGATTCCTGTCCAACACCAATTTCAATACACCGGAGTCGGATGGTCGGCCGGGCGTGAAGTTCTACATGGAAGGCATGGAGGCCTATCACCATGGCCATTACGAGCACGCCATCTACATGTTGAAGCTGGCTGCTTATTGGGCCTACGCGCCGGCTGCCTACAATCTCGGCGTCATGTACTTCCAGGGCGAGGGCGGGGTTCCGGTGAACCGGCCCCTCGGAACCGCGTGGATGTTCATCGCGGCGCAGCGTGGTGCCTCCGACTACGTCGATGCGCGCCACATGATGGTGACCAAACTGGATTCCGCGGAACGCACCAAAGCCTACGACCTGCTGCAGCAACTGGAGCCGAAGTACGGGGACAAGACGGCGATGCGACGCGCCAAGTCACAGTGGGCTTATGCCAAAAGCCAGAAGACGGGCACGCGCGTCGGCGGAACGGTCGGGAATCTGCAGGTGGCCATCCATGCCGCGCAAGGCCAATTTCATACGCAAACCACCGGCGGAAGCGGTTCGGTCGGTCATGCCATCACGACTGCGGCGCAGATACTGACGGGTGGCTCGGTGGACGGGGCCGTGGCTTATCGGCAGTTCCAGGAGAGCAGCAATCCGTACAGTCCCGTTTTCCTGAAGAACCCCAAAGGCACTGCCACGGTAGGTCCATTGCAGCCGGTTGGCGAGGAGGGGACGAAGGCGTCTCCAGCAACACACTCCAAATCCGGCCAGCCATTGCAGAAGGGTGATGACTCCTCGCACGAAAATCGGGGTTGAGTGTCTTCAAAGAGGGGTGCTGTCCCAAGAATAACGATCGGTGTCCATTGGCTCGCTGGAAACGCTCGGCGCCCACGGCAAGGCGGAGCAAGTGAATTCGCTGCCCACACGCAATCGCAAACCGATCAGTGATCACGATTAACAAGGAGGCTTGTCATGACACCACACAAGTTGTCCGTTATTGCGATCGGCGGCGTTGTTGCCCTCATCGTTTC
>JAICIW010000036.1 GCA_025928735.1 Rhodanobacteraceae bacterium
AGGTGTCGGTGGATCCTGCGCAATTCGAATCGGCGCTGCTGAACCTGTGCATCAACGCGCGCGACGCGATGCCCGGCGGCGGCAAACTGATGATCGAAACCGACAACGTGATCCTCGACGAGAACTACACCGAGCGACGCGCGGACGTGGTGCCCGGTGACTACGTGCGGATTTCGATCTCCGACACCGGCACCGGCATGAGCGCCGAAGACGTGGCGCGCGCGTTCGAACCGTTTTTCACCACCAAGGCGCGCGGCCAGGGTACCGGTCTCGGTTTGAGCATGGTGTACGGTTTCGTCAAGCAATCCGGCGGCCACGTGGCGATCTATTCCGAACTCGGCCACGGCACGGTGGTCACGCTGTACCTGCGCCAGGCCAGGGACCACATCGAACCGGTCACGGTGGTCGAACCGGCCGACATCGCGGGTCGCGGCGAGCGCATTCTTCTGGTGGAAGACGATGATCTGGTGCGCGCGCACGCCGTGCAGTTGCTGACCGGTCTCGGCTACGGCGTGGCCGCGGCCACCAATGGACCGGAGGCGCTGGCGTTGCTGCGCGAAGACATTCCCTGCGATTTGCTGTTCACCGACGTGATCATGCCCGGTGGCCTGACCGGCCCCAAGCTCGCGGAAGCTGCGCACGTGCTGCGGCCCGGCTTGCCGGTGCTGTACACATCGGGTTACACGGAAAATGCGATCATCCACCATGGTCGCGTGGACCCGGGCATCAATCTGCTGCACAAGCCTTACCGGAAGCCCGAACTTGCAGCCAAGCTGCGCGCGGTGCTGGACGAGAAGCGGTCAAAGGATGGTGGCGCTTGACGGAACACGACAAACCGCGACGGCTGCTGATCCTCGATGACGAACCGGCGGTGGCGCAGACCGTGGCCTTCGCCGCCAAAAGGCATGGTTTCGCCATACGGATGTCGGCATCCCCCGAGGCCTTTTTCGACGATGTCGCAGGCTTCGAGCCCAGTCACATCATCATCGACCTGTTGATGCCCGGCATGGATGGCGTGGAGGTGTTGCGCAATCTCGCGGCGGGCGGATGCGGCGCCAGCATCATCATGATGAGCGGCATGGGCAGCAGGGTGCTGGAATCGGCGCAGCGGGTCGGCCTCGAGCGCGGCCTGCGCATCATCGGCATCTTGCCGAAACCCTTCAAGCCGGCGGAATTGCGCGCCTTGCTGGATGCACATGCGCATCACCGAGCGCATCCCGAGCCGATCACGGCGGCGGATCACGAAACGTTGCTGGACGATATCGGACCCGCATTGCGCGACGAGCAATTCGTGCTGCATTACCAGCCCAAGGTGCATCTCGCCAGCGGACGTCCTGTCGGCGTCGAGGCCTTGGTGCGCTGGCAGCATCCGACGTTCGGGCTGTTGCCGCCCGACCGTTTCCTGCCGTTGATCGAGCAATCCGGCAACATGACCCTGCTGACGATCTGCGTCATCGAAGCGGGGCTCGCATGGCTCGCCGGTACTTCCGATGACAGCGCGCGGCAACTGGCGATCAACATTTCCGCCACCAGCCTGACCGATGTGAACTTCACCGATCTGTTGCACGAGCGATGCATCCGGTTCAACGTGGACCCGGCGCGCATCATCCTCGAACTGACGGAAACCACGGCCCCACGGCGAACCGCCGAACTGCTCGACATCCTCACGCGGGTCCGGCTGAAAGGATTCCAGCTCAGCATCGACGACTTCGGTACCGGCTATTCGTCGCTGGTGCAACTGGCGCAGTTGCCGTTTTCCGAAATCAAGATCGACCGATCTTTCGTCGGGGGCCTGCATTCGTCCGACCAGGCGCGCAAGATCGTCGCCACCACCGTCGCGCTCGGCAAACAACTGCAGCTCACCACCGTCGCCGAAGGCGTCGAGAACGAAGCGCAGGCACGCGCACTCACCGAACTCCAATGCGACCAGGCACAGGGTTATTTCTTCGCAAGACCCATGCCCGGCGACGCCGCGCGGGCATGGCTGCGGGAGCGCAAGTAGGCGGGGGCCGCAATGCGGCATTCGAAAGTGTCGCAGGGCGGAAGCACACGCCGTGAATCCTGCCGGCAACCCGCGCTCACCCAACGCGATCGGCGGGTTGGCACCCGCCCTGCATTTCCCACTTGTACAACGCCGCGTAATCGGCGCCGGTGCGCCGGCAAGCGCGCCATGCGAGGCCGCCTTCGGCCATCGCGTCGCGCACGCTGGGCGCGATCAACCGCAACGCGCGCGCGGCTCCTCGATCACGCCATCGCCGCAGGCTTGACCGCTCCATCAGATCGAGCGCCCACCCAGGCAGCAATGCAGCCGCGGACCCGAGGAACAAGTCACGACTGAAACCTGCCAATGGAATTGGCAATCGAATGGATCCCAGCACGCGCAACGTCTCGCGGGTGCGTGCATCGAATGACAACTCGGGACGCACGCGCGCGAAAAACGCATCGACTTCTTCCGTCGATTCGGGAACATCGCGCGCGCCAAGCGCTTCGGCGATCTGCGTCATTTCGGCGAGATAGCGATCCTGCATCGCGCGCGGAATACGCTGGCAGTAACGCTCGTACGCGCGCAGGAAGCACCAGCATCCGGCGCAATGCACCCAAGTTAGCAAGTGCGGATCATCCGCGCTGTATGCGCGCCCATCCTCCGCGATGCCGCGCACGCTGCGGTGGATCACGCGAACGTGTTCGATGGCCGCTTCGGCCGGCGCGCGCGGCGCGTAGGTCGTGCGTCCCACGAACGCGGTGGTGTTGCGCAGACGACCGAGCGTGTCGGTGCGGAACGCGGAATGATCCCACACGCCGGCCAGCGCCAGCGGGTGCAGCGCCTGCAACATCAACGACGCCAGACCGCCCGCCATCATCGACGGAAAATCCGCGTGGATCTTCCACGTCACGCTGTCCGCCCCGAACAAGCCGGGGTCGCCCAGCGGCGCGTCGTAATCCGGCGCCGGCGCATCGTGGCTCAACACGGCCAGCACCCGTCGCCGCAGATGCTTGCGCGCGACCGGCGGCAGCAGATTTACGCCGGGCAAATGCAATCGCGCGGTGTTGCCGCCGCGATGGCGCCCTCGCCCGTCGAGTGTCATGTCATCCGGATCGCGCATGCTGCAACTGTACGCCGACCACATGCATCACGAGCAACGGCGTGCTTCAATGTCGTTTCCGCCTGGAGTTTCATTTCACGCAACAAGGGACGATGGCCATGGGATTGTTGGTAGACGGCAAGTGGCAAGACCGCTGGTACGACACCGAAAGCACCGGCGGGCGTTTCGAACGCTCGGCCAGCCAGTTCCGCAACTGGATCACGCCCGACGGCAGCGCCGGTCCGTCCGGACGGGACGGCTTCAAGGCCGAAGCAGGCCGCTATCACCTGTACGTGTCGTACGCGTGCCCGTGGGCGCACCGTACCCTGGTGATGCGGGCATGGAAGGGGCTCGAAAAATACATCGATGTATCCGTGGTGCACCCGTTGATGCTGGAAAACGGCTGGGAATTTCGCACCGATTTCGACGGCACAACCGGAGACAAGCTGTACGGCCTCGACAAGCTGTACCAGCTGTATCTCAAGGCCGACCCGCACTACAGCGGCCGTGTCACGGTGCCGACGCTGTGGGACAAGCAGCGCGAAACCATCGTCAACAACGAGTCGTCCGAAATCATCCGCATGCTTGGGGCTGCCTTCGACGGCATCGGCGCGCGCCCGGGCGACTATTGCCCCGATGACCTGCGCGCGGACATCGACGCCATCAACGCGACCGTGTACGACAACGTCAACAACGGCGTCTACAAGGCCGGATTCGCGACCAGCCAAGGAGCCTACGACGAGGCGGTCGGCGCGCTGTTCGAAACACTGGAATCGCTGGAGCAACGCCTCGCACGACACCGCTACCTCATCGGCAACACGCTCACCGAAGCGGACCTGCGCCTGTGGACCACGCTGGCGCGTTTCGATGCGGTGTACACGACGCACTTCAAATGCGACCGCAAACGGATCAGCGACTATCCGAACCTCGAAGGACTTCTCCGCGACATCTACCAGATGCCGGGCGTCGCCGACACGGTGTGGTTGGACCACATCCGGAACCACTACTTCCGCAGCCACAAGACCATCAACCCGCACGGCGTGATTTCGATCGGCCCGGTCCTCACGTTCGACGCGCCGCATGATCGCGACCGGCTGGGCAAGCGGGAGGTACGCGGCGTCGGCTGAGCGATTGGAATAAGCCTCGTAGGGCGGGAGTAGCGCAGCGGATCCCGCCGTCACGGCGGCAATCGACCGAGGCGGGTTGGCACCCGCCCTGCATTTCTGCGTAACTTCACACTGTCTGCTATTTTCAATTCCACGCAGCGCCTGCAGCACCTTGGGGATGAACGCATGGACGGACAACAGACATCCGACGCCATCGCCGAGTGGAACACGCGCGGCGTGCTCGTGCTGCCGAAGTTTTACGCCGATGCGGAAATCGACAAAGTGCTCGCCGACTACCGCGCGCTGTGGAATGACGGACGCGCCCGCGTCACCGTGGACGACATGGACATTGACCGGCGGATGAAACTGCGCGACGTATCTGCGGATGCACGCGCGTCGCACCGGTTCAAGGTCAACGACCTGTATCTGGAACAACCCTCCGTCCGCCGGCTCGCGCTCAATGACCGGCTGGTGCCCCTGCTGCAACGCCTGCTGGGCGAACGGCCCGCGGTGTGCAATTCGCTCAGCCTCGAATACGGCACCGAGCAGGAAGACCACGTCGACTCTCTCTTCATGACCCCGCGCACGCCCGCCCATCTCGTCGCGGTGTGGGTGGCGCTGGAAGATTGCTCGCCGGAATCCGGCCTGCTGCGCTACTGGCCCGGCAGCCACAGGATCGAACCTTACGTTTTCTCGAACGGCCAGCGCCATTTCATTCCCGAGGAATTGGGTGCGTGGCAAGGCTGGATGCGTACGCAGGTGCAGCGGCACGGGCTGCGAAGCGAATTGTTCCAGGCCCGCAAAGGCGATGTATTCGTCTGGAACGCGCAACTGCTCCACGGCGGCAGCGCGATCGCCGAACGCGGGCGCACACGCCGCAGCGTCGTGTTCCACTACTTCTCGGAATCCGATTGCCGGGCGATGGGGCATCGGTTGGTCCGCGAGTCGGACGGCTTCTGGATACGGCGTTCGCACCAACCCATCCCCGGCAGCGTCAATGCTCGAATGCGCAACCGCGCCGGCAAAATCGCGCGTCGCATGCGCGACCTGTTCGCGCGCAGCTAGAAGACCCTTCGGCCGGACAGGCCGCCCCGTGCCACGCCGCAGCGTGTGGGCTATGCTTGGCACGGGGAGCCATGGGGATGGCCGAAATGTCCGCTCGCAAGCTTGCCGCAATGGCGCTGTTCGCGTGTGCCTGTACGGGCAGCGCAATCGCATCCACTCCTGATGCAGCCTCACCCGCTTCCGCCACGACCGCAGCCGGCGCGCTACTTCCCGTCAGCGCGTTCGCCAGTCGTTCGCTGGTAAGCAGTCCGCGGTTGTCGCCCGATGGCAACTACCTGTCCGTGCGCACGGACAGCCCGTCCGGCGACATGCACGCGCTGGCCATCTATCGGCTGTCGGACATGAAAGTGATCAGCCTGCTGCGCCTGCCCATCTACGAGGTGCCGGTGGACACGGTGTGGGTCAGCCCGGATTGGCTGGTGGTGGAACTCGGCAAGGAATTCGGCTCGCTGGACAAGCCGCTGGCGACCGGCGAAGTCATCTCTTCCAGCATCGATGGCACGCGCCAGCACTACCTGTATGGCTACAAGCCGATCAGCCGGCACGCGGTCATGGGCCAGGACGACGAGGGGTTCGGTTCCATCGTCGGCCTGCCGCCGAAAGCCGATGGCAGCTTCTACCTCGGCGAACAGCCATGGGGCCACGAGAACCGCAGCCTGGTCTATCACGTCAATGCCCAACACGACACGCGCGACCTGATCGCCGACATGGGCGTGGCCAACATGAACTTCCTGATCGATCCCGAAGGCAAGGCTGCGTTCGCTTTCGGCGACAACTCCGATTTCGAATTCGTGGCCTACCGGCATGTCGACGGCCAATGGAAACCGCTCGATGCCCAAGAGGTCGGCCAACACTTTGCGCCATTCGACTACGCGCCCGACGGCCATAACGTCTACGCGTGGTGGAGCAAGGATGGTGGTCCGTTCGAATTGATCGAGGAAAACCAGAACGGCAGCGATCGCAAGATCCTCGCGCAGGACAGCTTTGCAAGTATCGACGACCTGCAATGGACGGCGATGCCGCGCCAGCCGTTCGCGGCCATCACCGAAAGCGGCATCCCCAAACCGATTTTCATCAATACCAATCTGCCCGCCGCCCGGCTCTACCGGACGCTGACAAAAAGTTTCCCCGGCGAGTTCGTCGATTTCATCAACTTCAGCGAGGACGGCAGCAAGCTGCTGTTCTTCGTTTCCAGCGACCGCGATCCCGGCGCCTACTATCTGTTCGATGCCAAGACACACAACGCGACCAAACTGCTTGCCGTCGAGCAGTGGATCAAACCCGCCGACATGGCCGAACGCCGTCCGATCCGTTTCAAGGCCAGCGACGGCGTGGAACTGGACGGATTCCTGACCATCCCGCCCCACCGCGAGCTGGCCGACCTGCCGATGGTGCTGGTGCCGCACGGCGGCCCGCACGGCGTGCAGGACAACTGGTTCTACGATGACGACGCGCAATTCCTCGCCAATCGCGGCTATCTGGTCCTGCAAGTGAACTATCGCGGGTCCGACGGCCGCGGACCCGGGTTCGAGCAGTCCGGCTACCTCAAATGGGGCACGCGTATCCAGCAGGATCTGATCGACGGCGTGAAGTGGGCCATCAGCCAGCACTACGCCGACCCGAATCGCCTCTGCGTTTACGGCGGCAGTTTCGGCGGATATTCGGCGCTGATGTCGGTGATCCGCGCGCCGCACCTGTTCAAGTGCGCGATCGGCTACGCGGGCATCTACGACCTGCAGATGATGTACAAGAAAGGCGATATCCGCTCCAGTCAATTCGGCCGCAGTTACCTCTCCACGGTAATCGGCCGGAACGACGCCGAACTCGACGCCAATTCGCCCGACAAACTCGCCGACAAGATCGACGTCCCGGTGTTCCTCGCCCACGGCAAGGAAGACAAACGCGCGCCGTTCGAACAAGCCGAAGCGATGCGCGATGCGCTGGATGCCGCGCACAAGACCTACCAATGGATGGCCGTGGCCAAGGAAGGCCACGGTTTCTACACCGAGGCCGACCGCGCCGATTTCCTGACGCGAATGCAGGCATTCCTCGAAAAATACATCGGGCCGGGCGCACCGGTGCAGCACTGACCCGACGCGCGGGGGCGCCGTCTGACCCGCTGCCAAAGGCGGGTTGACACCCGCCCTACACTTCGCGCCTCGCAGCGCCGTAGGGCGGGAGTAGCGCAGCGGATCCCGCCGCCCGAAGGCGCGTCGGCACCCGTCCTGCGACACCTTTGTCGCCTTCTCGCGCGCATCGGCCATCCGTTATCCTTGATGACCATCGATTTTCCGCACTGCTCACGCCCGCATGGGAATTGAACGTTGAATGCACCGCCGGCTCCTGATTCGACCTTCGCCTGGGACCAATACTGGCGCGACGGCCGTCTGGCTTCGTGCGGCGGCGAAGGCGGGGCGACCTATCAACCGGTGATCGCCGAGGGCTGGCGGCAGTTCTTCGCCACCGTTCCCGAGGCAGCGCGCATCCTCGATGTCTGCTCGGGCAACGGCGCGGTCGCCCGTCTTGTCGCCGAGGTCGCGAGTACCCGCAACATCCGCGTGATCATCGAGGCGGTGGACGCGGCCGACCTTCATCCGACCGGCACGAGTCCTGGTTCCGACATGATCCACTATTCGCCGCGGACGCCGGCGGAACACCTGCCATTTCCCGATGCTTCATTCGATGTCATCGTCGGCCAGTACGCCATCGAATACACCGATCTCGAACGCACGTTGGCCGAACTGCATCGCGTCGGCCGCCACCGTGCAAAGCTGCGATTCGTCACGCACGCGGCAGGCAGCATCGTCGTGCAGGAAGCAAAGCGTCAACTTGCCGACACGGATCGGCTGATGCAAACCAGCGTGTTCGAGACCGCCGAAGCGCTGGCGCGGGCGATCGGAGTCGATCAACCTGCAGCGAATATCGACGACGCCAAACGCAGGTTTCTTGTCGCGCTTCAGTCGCTACGTGATGCCGAAGCGACTGCAGATGACCTGCGGATGTACCGCAACGTCGCCAGCGTGCTCGTCCACGCGATCCAGCACCAGCCACAGGTCGGCCCCGCCGCGGTCCTCGACAAGATCGCCGAGACCGCCACGGCAATCAGGGCGCACCATGCGCGCCTGTCGGCGATGTGTCGCGCCGCGTTGGACCCGGCTTCAGCGAAGGCGCTCACCGCATCGGCTGAGCGATCCTGGGAAGCGCCATTCAAATTGGAGCCCCTGGTGCGAGCCGATGGCGCACTGTTCGGCTGGGTCATCGCTTCCGCGTGAAAGCGGCCACGCGCACGTATGCAGCCTTCGCCTACTTCAGTGCGCGGTCGAACAACGCCAGCATTTCGGACCAGCCGCGTTCCGCCGCAGCCTCGTCGTAGACCGGAAAGTCGCTTTTCATCCAGCCATGCGAAGCGCCGCGGTACACCTCGCAGCGATAACGCACGCCCGCATCGTCCAGCGCCTGCCTGAAGCGCTCGACCATTTCCGGCGGACAGCTGCGATCGTTGTCGGCGACCGCGACGTACAGCTCCGCGCGAATCTTCGGCGCCAGCAAGTGCGGACTCTCCGGATCATCGGTAGCCAGGCGGCTGCCATGGAAGCTGACGGCTGCCGCCACGCGCTCGGGACAAGTACCCGCGGCCGTGATCGCCATGCCACCGCCCATGCAGAAACCGACCGTGCCGATCTTGTCGGTCACGTCATTGCGCGTATCCAGCCATGCCAGCAACGCTTCGGTATCCTGCGCAGCCTTGACGTTGTCCGTGGTCACCGTGAGCGGACCTACCACGGCGCGGAAATCGCCAGCGAATGCTTGCTTCGGATCCAGCGGACCATACGCGCCATAGCGATAAAAAAGATCCGGCAGCAACGCCACGTAGCCGCCACCGGCAAGGCGCTCCCCGATCTGCAATAACGCGGGGCGAATGCCGAACGCATCCATGTACACGATCACCACCGGCCACGGACCCGCGCCGTCCGGCGTGAAAACATGCACCGGGCATTGCCCGTCGCGCGTGCGCATGCTGACTTCCTCGTGCTTCAGGGTGTTCATGTCGGCAATGCCCGGCAATGCGCTTCTTCAAAGAGACGACTATAGCTGTTGCCCGACAAAACCCGCGAAAGCACGAGTCCACACCTTGACGGCCGCGTCAGGTTGGTCACCGCTACCATCGAGCGGACCGCAACGACGAATGTCCCGGCATGGAATTCCAGCAGATCGTGTTTCTGGTGATCCTTGCGGCAGCGCTGATCCTGCTGGTCACCGAATGGGTGCGCATCGATCTCACCGGCGTGCTCATCGTGGTGGCGCTGGCCGGCACCGGCCTGCTCAAACCCGCCGAAGCGCTGTCGGGCTTCTCCAGCGACCCCGCAATCCTCGTGGCTTCGATGTTCGTGCTGTCGGCGGGGCTCGCGCAGACCGGCGTGACCGGCCTGCTGGGCGCATGGATCGGACGCATGGCCGGAAACAGCATCTGGCGCGCGGTGCTGGTGATCATGCCCTGCGTGGCCTTGATGGCTGCCTTCAGCCACCACCTGATGGTCACGGCGATGATGCTGCCGGTGATCCTGGAGCTCAACCGTTCACACAACCTGCCGGCCTCTCGACTGATGATGCCGATGGCCTTCGCCGCATCGCTGGGCACCACCGTGACGGTGATTGCAGCACCGGCTTTCCTGGTCGCGCGCGATCTGCTCGAACGCGGCGGCGCCCACGACGTCGGCATCTTCTCGATCGCGCCCATGGGCATCGTGCTGACCCTGATCGGCACCGCGTACATGTTGCTGTCGGGGCGCTGGCTGCTGCCCAGCCACGCGGGCAGCAGCGGTGGCGAGGACCGCTTTCGACTGGAACGCTATTACACCGAGCTGGTGGTGCTCGAAGCTTCGCCGCACGTCGGCAAATCCATGCGCGACTTCGGCAAGGAGCACGCCGAGCGTTTCCAGGTAGTGGACTGGCTGCGGCAGGGCAGCTCGCGACAGCGACCTTGGCGGCGCAAGCAACTGGCTGCGGGGGACCTGCTGCTGGTGCGCGCCAGCCCGGATGAACTGGCGGCGCTGAAAAAACAACAGGGCCTCGCGCTAAGCGCCGTGGTGCAATACGGCGAGGAAATCGAGGAGAGCCGTGGCGCTGCCCGAGAAGAGGACGAGCGCCTGGTGCAGGCCGTCGTCGGCCCCGACTCCGGACTGGTCGGGCGCACGATCGGCAACGTCGACTTCCTGCGTCGCTATGGCGTGGTGGTGGTGGGGCTATGGCGCAAGCGCGGCTTCATCCGCAAGGAATTGTCCAAGATAACGCTCGAGGGTGGCGACTTGATGGTGCTGTGGGGCGACAAGCGCGCGTTGGACCAGCTCGCCCGCAATCCGTCGTTCCTGCTGCTGGTGCCGTTCTCGGGCCGCGCCCAGGTCCGCGGGCGCGGCTGGCTGGCGGCGCTGATCATGGCGCTCAGCGTGGCGGGCGCCGC
The DNA here is from genome assembly GCA_025928735.1 of Rhodanobacteraceae bacterium. GTDB lineage: Bacteria > Pseudomonadota > Gammaproteobacteria > Xanthomonadales > Rhodanobacteraceae > 66-474. Next base: position 10,713 of record JAICIW010000036.1, read on the forward strand.
CTCGGGCGTGCTGCCGGTCGCCATTTCGTTCCTCGCTGGTGCCACGGCGATGGTCGTCACCCGCTGCCTGACCTTGAGGCAGGCCTACGAGTCGGTGGAGCTGCGCATCTTCGTGTTCATCGCCGGCGCCATTCCGCTCGGACTTGCGATGGAACAGACCGGCACCGCGGCATTGTTCGCAGATTGGCTGTCGGTTTTCGTGTCGGGCTGGTCGCCCACCTGGGTACTGCTGGCGCTGTTCCTGACCGCCGCACTCTTCACCCAGATCCTGTCCGATACCGCCACCACCATCCTGCTCGGCCCGGTCGCGCTGGGCATGGCCGGCTTGCTCCACATGTCGGCCTTCGCCATGGTGTTCAGCGTGGCGATGGGCGCGGTGGTCGCATTCCTGACCCCGATCGGCCACCACGGCAACCTGCTGGTGTACGAGCCCGGCCACTACCGCTTCGTCGATTTCGTGCGCGTGGGCACGCCACTGACGCTGTTGCTGGGAGTCGCCGTGGCGTGGCTGGCACCGCTGCTGTGGCCGGTCGGATGAAACATGCCACGCCCGTCGAACTCCTCACGGAATATTGACTCCGCATCAGGGCTGGCCCGCTAACCTCCGACAGTCCTGGCCCAAAAGGATGATCCCATGACACGTATCACTGCGTTGCTTGCATTCGCATCCGTCGCCTTGCTGGCGGGATGCACCAACGACAACCAGGGGGCACCGGCGTCGCCCGCCGCATCTCCCACGACTGCGGCATCTCCTGCGTCATCTCCCACGGCGTCCCCTGCACCGGCGGGTTCTTCAGCCCGCGCCCACGCCGTACTCGCGTCGGCCAGCAACAGCGATGTTTCCGGCACGCTTTCTTTCGCCAGCACCGGCGAGGGTGTCCGCATTACCGGTCGGATCACCGGGCTCAAGCCCGACAGCACCCACGGGTTCCACATCCACGAACACGGCGACTGCAGCACGCCGGATGCCAGCAGCGCCGGGGGTCATTTCAATCCGACGCAACAGCCCCACGG
>JAICIW010000248.1 GCA_025928735.1 Rhodanobacteraceae bacterium
CCGCTGTATGCGCAGCGATTGCACGATGCACTCGCACGCGCACCTGGCGCGCAAGTGCAATGCGGAACGCTGGTCCTGCCCGCGGGCGAAGCCCACAAGAATCTCGACGCCGTCTCGATGGTGCTGGACGCGCTCGCGCGACTCGGCGCCACCCGCGACGCCTGCGTGCTGGCGCTGGGCGGCGGGGTGGTCGGCGACATCGCGGGTTTCGCGGCCGCGTGCTGGATGCGCGGCATCGACTTCCTTCAGTTCCCGACCACGCTGCTGGCAATGGTCGATTCGTCGGTGGGCGGCAAAACCGGCGTCGATCATCCGGCCGGCAAGAACCTGATCGGCGCCTTCCATCAACCGCGCGCGGTGATCGCCGACCTCGGCACACTCGCGACGCTGCCCGATCGCGAGTTGCGCGCGGGTCTCGCGGAAGTGGTCAAGACCGCGTGCATCGGCGACGCGGATTTCTTCGGCTGGCTGGAAGCGCACGCCGATGCATTGCTGGCACGCGACATGGACGCGCTGACGCACGCGATCGCACGCTGCTGCCGCTTCAAGGCCGGCGTGGTGGAACGCGACGAACGCGAAACCGGCGAGCGCGCGCTGCTCAACTTCGGCCATACCTTCGGGCATGCGCTGGAAACCGAAGCGGGCTACGGCACGCTGCTGCACGGCGAAGCCGTCGCGATCGGCATGCTGCTCGCGGCACGCCTGTCGGCGCAGCTCGGCTTGGCGAATGCTGCCGATACCGAACGGCTGCGCGCGCTGCTGGAACGCCTTGACCTTCCGACCGCGCCGCCGCCCGGCATCGCAGTGGAGGCATTGCTCGCGCGCATGCGATTGGACAAGAAAAACCGCGCGGGCACATTGCGCCTGATCCTTTGGCGTGGCATCGAGCGCGCGGAGATCGTGGAAGGCGTGGACGACGCGGCGGTCATGCACGTACTGCAGACCACAGAAGCGGAGATGGGGGGCGGGTAGCGGGGCGCTTCGGAGCTTTGCCTCGCGGTATCCCGCGGCACGACCCCGCCGCCAGCCCCGGCTTCGTCCACTCGTTACAATGCATGCTCCCCGAGTTCGCTGGGCCTCCATGCACCTCTACATGCAAACCCCGCCCGGCAGCGGCGCCGCACCGCGCTATTGCCGCATCGCGCTGGAGCAGGACCTGCTCGGCGGCTGGACGCTGTATCGGGAATCGGGCACCGAAGGTGGACGCGCGACGCTGAAGCGCGAGGTGTACCTGGACCGCGACGCCGCGCTCAGCGCGTTCGAACAGGCGCGCGACGCCCAGATCAAGCGCGGCTTCAAGGTGATGATCACGCAAGGCATCGACAACTCGCATGGCTGAAACGTCCGACCGCAGCAATCGATTCCTGCGCGCGCTGCGCCGCGAACCCGTCGATGCGACACCTGTCTGGATCATGCGCCAGGCCGGCCGCTACCTGCCGGAATACCGCGCGACGCGTGAACGCGCCGGCAGCTTCCTGGCGCTCGCGCAGACGCCGGAACTCGCCTGCGAAGTCACCTTGCAACCCGTCGAACGCTTCGAACTGGACGCGGCGATCCTGTTCTCCGACATCCTCACGGTGCCGGATGCCATGGGCCTTGGCCTGCATTTCGTCGAAGGCGAAGGTCCGAAGTTCCATCGGCCGCTGCGAAACCCCACCGACATCGCGAAACTCGGCGTGCCCGATCCGGAACAGTCGTTGCGCTACGTCACCGACGCGCTGCGGCTGGTTCGCCGCGAATTGCGCGGGCGCGTGCCACTGATCGGTTTCGCCGGCAGCCCGTGGACCCTGGCGTGCTACATGATCGAAGGCGAGGGCTCGCGCGACTTCGCGCGTGTGAAGGCGTTCGCGCTGAACGAACCCGCCGCGATGCATGCGCTGCTGGACGTGAACGCACGCGCGGTCGCCGCGTATCTGGCGGCGCAAGCCGCCGCCGGCGCGCAGGCGCTGATGGTGTTCGACAGCTGGGGCGGGATGCTGGCGCCCGCGATGTTCGAAGAATTCTCGGCGCGTTACCTCGCGCAGATCGCGGCACTGCTGCACGACGACCCACATGCGCGCGACGTGCCGCTGATCCTGTTCTCGAAGGGCGCGAATGCAAGTCTCGAAGTCCTCGCCGACACCGGCTGCATGGCGCTGGGTATCGACTGGACGATCACGCTGGACGAAGCGCGCTGCCGCGTCGGCGACCGGGTGGCGCTGCAAGGCAACCTCGATCCCGCGACACTGTTGGCTTCGCCCGAAGTGATCCGCCGCGAAGTTCGCCGCGTACTCGACGATTTCGGCCCGCATCCCGGCCACGTCTTCAACCTCGGCCACGGCATCACCCCGAATGTCGATCCCGACCACGTCGCCGTTCTGGTCGGCGCGGTGCACAGCACTGGCGCAAACAAGAATTCCTGAAGATTCAGAACTCGCCCTGCCTATTTGCACATCCGTCTTTCCAGCGGTCACTCGTACCGACGGGTTATATTGCAATAGTCAAAGCCACCACCGTCATTCCTTGTTTTTACGACGTTCAAAACATTCACGAACCGACCCACCCTGCGACTGCACCTTCTGCACGCAGTCAACAAAAGCTAACAGATCGCCCCGGTCCTGCATTGACCCTGCTCCATTTTGTACGTTTGCGATCGCACGAGCTGCCGGGACATGAAACGCCAAACGCTTTTTCAGAGCAGGCGTCATGCCATCATAAAAGTGCGCAAGCTCAGCACTATCGATGTTCAGACCAAACCCAATCAGCAATTGGGTCGTCTTTGGATCCACGGGCTCCAAATCACTTCCATTCCTAACCAATAATTCAATGCTGGATATCCACCCGTTCGCGAGAACGTCGACTTGACTCTGCTTGCTCGCACTTTGAATTTGTGCAACAAGCCAGCCAGCCGCAAATCCCACCGCCATCAGCGCCGCCACCGCAACCGCTACCACAGTCTTTGACGTCCTTTTTAGTTCCGCTTTATGCACGTACTGATCCTCCCATCTACCAGTCCACACACAATCCCGCCGCCCCCTCCCGGGGGGTTAAAAAGGATCTCGGGCGGCGGCGAAGTACGCGTTATTCCCGGCCCATCCCCTCCCCCACCGGCAACTCGGTTAGCAATATCTCTGAGATCATTTCCATCCGCGTCCTTCGCAGGGCCGTCTTGTTCCAGGATATTCTTGTCGTATGGATTTGGTACGAAGCACGCAGAATCCCCGTTACCGAATATGTCACAGACTACAAATGAATGTCCTGTATACAGCCCCAATATCTTCTTGAGCGCCTTCCACCAAGTGCTTGAAAGAGCCGTGACTGGCCAACCAATGCCAGCATTTTGGAGGGCGGCGAAATTTTGATTTGCGATCAGGATCTGCAATGACCCTGAATATGACGGAAAAGTTGCTGGATAAAGTTGTACAAAGTACGTTTTTTTTGTAACTTGGATTGCCGTATTAATCGCCATCTGCTCGGCCGCAGATACAGGACTTACCGACGCACGTGAGGTTCCCGAAGTATTGAGATGTGCCTTCGCAGTTGATTCATTAGCAAAGAAAATTACCGAAAATGGATGCGATTCCACTGGAACAGCGACACCGACTGGAAGAGTGGGCTGTGAAGATTGCGCGTTGACAAAACGAGGATCTACGTCCGGTGGGTATCGGATAAGGAATACCCACTTTGACATACCGGTCTCAGGGTTGACAACCAGTACATCCCGCTCACCGGCAAAGTTGGGGCCAACAGCCTGCCATGCTGCGCCTTCGAAACTTGCATTGGCAGTACACCCCACGCATAGCGCGACCGTTGCCCCAGGTCCGACAGCTGCGGTTGCCTTCGGCATCACGCCGAGCGTAGCCGCAGCTACGAGCGTTAGTATTGCGAATAGCAATCTCCGCATGACCCCCTCCCTTTTGGTAAAACACTACAAACAAGCGAGCTTCAGCGATCGCGGTAAGTAGCGACGCAACAAATCGCATCGAATCCGCTGTGGCTTTGGACCCTACATGACTGGGTAAGGAGCGTCAAGTTCTCATATTGAGGCGCGCATATATGATTGGCGTAGAACCTCACTCTTACGGCTGCATCCCTTTCCAAATATGGCCACACGTTTCCTCACCGGCATCACCACCACCGGCACGCCGCACCTCGGCAACTACGTCGGTGCGATCCGGCCCGCGATCGCGGCCAGCCGGCG
>JAICIW010000256.1 GCA_025928735.1 Rhodanobacteraceae bacterium
ATTCCCGGCAATCGGCTGGTGGAACTCGGGACGCAGGTCGAAATCTAGTCGCGTCTGATGCCTGATCGCATCCTGAACATGTGATGTGACATCCGGTTGCGGGCGGCGCATGATGAAAACCACGCAGCATGAGAGAACGCTTGCAATTGCAAGGGTCGGATTCACCCGCAGTGTCCACGGACTGACGATGAGGTGAGACATGCCTGACAAGAAGACGATTGCGCGCGCGACGAAGGACAAGCGCGAAGGCAAATCCGCCAGTACCCAGGCCGGCGAATTCGTGCGCGAGGAGATCGACCATATCCGCCAAGGCAAGCATGGAGCGCGATCGACCAGGCAGGCGATCGCGATCGGCTTGTCGGAAGCGCGTCGCGCCGGTGTCGATCTGCCGCCGCCAAAAAAGGGCGAGGCATCGCGCGAGACCATCAAACAGGCCAAGCGCGACCGCGCGACGGCAAAGAAGTCGGGTTCGAAGATAGCCAAAAAGAGCTCGAGCAAGCGCGCGCGCGCGAGCAGCAAGGCGCTGAAACGGGAGGGCCGTTCCGCCGCATCCAGACTGGCGCTGTCGAAACACGCGCGCAAGTCGGCGCGCAAGCGCAGCGCCAGTGAACGGTCGGCGGCGGCCAAGAAGGCCGCGCGCAGCAAGGGCGCAAAAGAACGTTCGGCTGCGGCACGCAAGGCTGCGCGCACGCGCGCAAAAAACCGCGAGCGCTGAAGTCACGCCTTCGCACAAACAAGCGCCCGCGCTGCACTGCCGAAGCAATCATTGGACACGGATTCGCACGGCTACTTGCGGATCGTCAGGGAAAGTTCCTGCTGATCCGCGTTGATGCCTGTCAAAACCGCTCTTGCGGTGGTCATCCGGCCACGGAACGCGCAGCCGTCCACCTGCGCGTTCCGGCATAATCGGCGCATGAGCGAATCCCGCGTCGTCGACGCCGTCGAAAGCCCCGCCGAGCAGGTCGTCGAGGCGAGCGTGCGGCCGCGCACGCTGGCCGAATATGTCGGGCAGGCCGCGATGCGCGAGCAGCTTTCGTTGTCGATCGAGGCGGCGAAGAAGCGCGGCGATGCGCTGGATCACGTGCTGGTATTCGGGCCGCCCGGCCTCGGCAAGACCACCATTTCGCACGTGATCGCCAACGAACTCGGCGTGAACCTGCGCAGTACCTCGGGGCCGGTGCTGGAACGCGCAGGCGACCTTGCCGCGCTGCTCACCAACCTGCAACCGCACGACGTGCTTTTCATCGACGAGATCCATCGGCTGTCGCCGGTGGTGGAAGAGGTGTTGTACCCGGCGCTGGAAGATTTCCAGATCGACATCATGCTGGGCGAAGGCCCGGCCGCGCGTTCGATCAAACTGGACCTGCCGCGTTTCACGCTGGTCGGCGCAACCACCCGTGCTGGCATGCTGACGTCGCCCCTGCGCGATCGTTTCGGCATCGTGCACCGGCTGGAGTTCTACACGCCTGACGAACTCGCGTCGATCGTCGCGCGCTCGGCGCGCATCCTGGACATCGCCTGCGACGAAGCCGGCGCGGCCGAAATCGCGCGGCGTGCGCGCGGCACGCCGCGCATCGCCAATCGCCTGTTGCGTCGGGTACGCGATTACGCCGAGGTGCGGGCGGGCGGGCGCATCACCCGCGACGCCGCGTCCGCCGCGCTGGAAATGCTGCAGGTGGATGCCGGCGGTTACGACGAACTCGACCGCCGATTGTTGCGCCTGATCCTGGAGCAGTTCGACGGCGGGCCGGTCGGCGTGGAATCGCTGGCTGCGGCGCTGGCGGAGGATCGCGACACCATCGAAGACGTGCTGGAGCCTTATCTGATCCAGCAGGGCCTGCTGGCACGCACCGCACGCGGACGCATCGCCACCGCCAAGGCATGGCGGCATTTCGGGCTGAAGCCGCCGCACGGCAGTGGCGTCGAGATGAACCTGTTTGCGGAAAACGGGTCTGCCGAAAGGGGGTCAGAGTGACTTTTCCGTTTGCCTCGGTATTTCCGGAACGTCGTGAAAAGTCACCCTGATCTTTCTGGTCGTGACCCTGTTGCCACTTTTGCGTTCAGGTGGCGGACAAGGGTGTATTGGGAAGATACCGACGCTGGCGGCGTGGTGTACCACGCGGGGTATCTCCGGTTTCTGGAACGCGCGCGCACCGAATGGATGCGCGCGATGGCAATGGGGCAGGATGCCCTGCGCCGGTCGCACGGAATCGTGTTCGTGGTGCGCGAATTGAGCATCGCCTATGACAAGCCGGCCCGACTTGACGACGAACTGGATTCGACGGTGCGGGTCGGGCGCCTGCGTTCGGCCAGCATGGACATCGCACAGGACGTGCTGCGCGCGGCCGACGGCGTTACGCTGGCGCGCGCGCAGGTGCGCATTGCGTGCGTGGATGCCGAGGCGTTCGTGCCGCGTCGAATTCCGTCGAACATCGCTGATTTGATTCAAGGACACAACTTCGAATGAACGGTTCCATCAACATCCTCGATTTGGTCATCCACGCCAGTTGGCCGGTGAAGCTGGTGCTGCTGATCCTGGTGATCTTCTCGTTCACGTCGTGGGTGATCATTTTCCGCAAGAAGGCGATGCTCGATGCCGCCGCCCGCGATGCGGACGGTTTCGAGGAACGCTTCTGGTCGGGCGTGGATCTCGCGGCGTTGTTTCGCGAAGTCGGCAACCGCGCGGGCGAAGCGGGCGGACTCGCGGCGGTGTTCGAATCGGGCTTCCGCGAATTCGTGCGCCAGCGCCAGCGCGGCGGCGGTGAGGACCGGCGGGCGGTGATGGAAGCCTCCGAACGCGCGATGCGCGTGGCCGGCACCCGCGAAGTCGAGAAGCTGGAACACAACCTCGAGTACCTTGCCAACGTCGGGTCCATCAGTACCTATGTAGGTCTGTTCGGCACGGTGTGGGGCATCATGATCGCCTTCCAGGGCCTCGGCAGCCTCAAGCAGGCCACCATCGCCACCGTCGCGCCAGGTATTTCCGAGGCGCTCGTGGCGACCGCGATGGGCCTGTTCGCCGCGATCCCCGCGGTATGGGCGTACAACCGTTATTCGACGCGACTGGAACGCATCACGGTCCGCTACGACACCTTCCAGGAAGAGTTTTCGTCCGTGCTGCACCGGCAGATGCAATCCGAGCAGCCCGCGCCGCCCGAACGCGCGAAGGCGCCGGTGCGGTAAGGAGGCACTTTCGTCATGGCTTTGCAAACCCGCAGCCGTCGCCGCCGTCGCATGGCCGAAATCAATATCGTGCCGTATATCGATGTGATGCTGGTGCTGCTGATCATCTTCATGGTGACCGCGCCGATGTTGAATCTCGGTGCCGACATCCAGTTGCCGCAGTCGGGCGCCAAGGCGCTGCAGGACGAAAAGCAGCCGGTGCTGGTGACGGTGGACCATGACGGCAACGTGTTCCTGACCCTCGGCAAGAGCCCGCGCGAACAGGTCGATGACGAGACGCTGGTGAAGGATGTGTCGGCGTTCGTGAAACAGGATCCGAAAGCCTCGGTGATGCTGGGCGGCGACAAGCGCGTCGATTACGGGCGCGTCAACCAGGTGCTGGGATTGCTGCAGCAGGCCGGCGTCGCCAAGGTCGGATTGATGAGCCAGCCGGAGACCACGGTGGCCCCCGCGAGCAATGGAAAGCGCTGACGCCACACCGCGCGCGGTCGCCTATTCCGCGTTGCTGCATCTCGGCATCGTCGCGTTCCTGGCGCTGGCGATGTTGAACTGCACGCATTGGGAAAGCGTGGCCGACGTGCTGCACCTGCCCGAATCGATGCGGCCTGTCACCTGCACGCGCGTGGTGCAGTTGCAGGGGCCGGTCATCGAGGCGACCCTGGTGGGTCCCGTCGGGGCGCCGCCGCCACCCGCATCCAAACACGCGCAAAAGGCCTCGCCGAAGCACGAGGAAAAAGCCGAGCCGAAACCCAAGCCGCCGCCGCCCGCGCCGGTGCGGGTGTTGCCCACGCCGGTGCCGCAGCCGAAATTGAAGGATCAGGAAAAGATCGCCGAGATCGCCGAGCAGAAGGCCGAGCAGGAAAAG
>JAICIW010000374.1 GCA_025928735.1 Rhodanobacteraceae bacterium
GATGCTGTTGGCGGCGGGCTGCTGGAACACCTGCAGCAGCACCGCCGGCTTGCCGTCCGCCGTCACCCGGATCCACTGTGGCGTGGTGCCCCGCGTTACCGCAGCGACATCGCCCACCCGCACCACGCCATCCGGGCCCGCGCGCACCACCACCTCGCGCAAGGCCTGCGCGCTGCCGGGCTGGTTGTCGGCCAGCAGCAGGAACAGCTTGTAATGATCAGACAAGCGCCCGAGTGCGGAGATGTCCGCGGCACTGGAGACCGCGCGCACCACGTCGGCAACCGAAAGATCCTGTGCGCGCAACTTGCGAAGGTCGACATCGACATGGAGTTCCCCGATCGCGCCGCCCTGCACGCCCACCTGTGACACCCCTTGCACGCCACTCAGCAGCGGGCGCAACTGGTATTGCGCCAGGTCGTACAACTGCGTTGGCGTCAGGGTCGTGCTGCGCAGGCTGTAGGCCAGGACCGGAAAGGTGGTCGGGTCCATGCGCCGCGCGCTGATGCGGGTATCCGTGGGCAAGTCGGGAAGGACCTGGCTCATTGCGGCGTTTACATCCAGAAAGGCGCGGCCCATGTCCGCGCCCCAATCGAAGGTGACGTTGATTTCGGCGCTGCCGCGGCTGGTGGTGGATCGCACGTCGCGAACGCCGCGCACGCGCCGGATCGCTTCCTCGACCGGTGTCGTCACCGCGACCACCATCTGGGTGGCGGGGCGGTCGCCTGCGTCGATGTCCACGCGGACGCGCGGAAACGAAACGTCCGGAAACAGTGCGACGGGCAGGTTGAACACCGATGCCAGCCCGCCCAACGCGAGCACCAGGACCAGGAACAACAGCGAACGACGGTGCGCCTGGAACCACGTGGCGATGTTCATCGCGCGGCGGTTCCCTGCGGCGCACTGCCCGTCGGCGCCGACGGGCGCACCGGATCGCCGTCGGAAATTTCGTGACTGCCCAGCGTGATCACCGGCGCCTGTGCGTCCAGCGCGCCGGCGACGCCGACCGTGCTGCCATTCGGCGCGAGCACCTTCACGTCGACGCGCTTGGCCTTGCCGTGTTCGATTTGATAGACGAAGTCGCCTTGCTCGTCGTTTTGCAGGGCATTGCGCGGGACGGCCCAAGCCTTGAAGGGCCTGGCGACGATGTTTCCGGACAATGCGGTGCCCGCCGGGAACGACACGGGCGCATCGATGTTCGCGATCACGTCAACCATGTGCGATTGCGGGTCCACCGCATCGCCCACCATTGCGACGATGCCGCGCAGTGGCTGCGCATCGCGGCCGGCGTATACCGGCATGAGCATGACCGGCATGCCGGCGCGGATGTCGGCGAGCGCGCCCGGATCGACACCGAGCTGTGCCTCCATCGCCGAGGTCGGCGCGAGCTGCAGCAGCGCGGCGCCCGCGGCCACCCGCTCGCCGCGCTGCACCGCCAGCGTGGTGACGACGCCAGCGGCCGGCGCACGCAAGGCGGTCGTCGTTTGTGCGCCGCCGAGCTTTGCCTGCGCGTCCAGCGTGGCCTGCGCATCGGCGAGTGCCTTGCGCGCGGCATCGAGCTGTGCATTGGTAGCGAGTTTTTCAGAACGCAGGTGTTCGGTGCGGACGAGGTCGTCGCGCGCGATCTTCAATGCGCTTTGCGCCTGGAGGTAGGCGCTGCGCGTGGCGGGATCGGTTTCGAGTTCCAGCAATGTGGCGCCGCGTTTGACGCGCTGCCCGGTGATTGTCTCGATCGCGGTGATTTGTCCGGCCTGCGGCAGCGTCAACGTCAGGGCATTGCGTGTTCCGGCGCTGAGTTGGCCGAATGCGGCGATGTTCGCGTGGAAAACTTCCATTTTCGGCATCGCGGCGCCTACCGCAATCGTGGGTTGCGTTTCGGCATCCGGCGTGCCGGAAGTACACGCCGCCAGCAGGCAAAGCAGTCCGATGGTCGCCAAGGCGTGCGGACGCTGGGAGAGGGTTCGTTTTCCGTTCATGGGCGCTCGTTCGCGAGTTGCCGGGTTCGAAGCGCGCGCGATGCATCCGGCCAGTCGCCCACCAGCGCGTCCAGCGCAATCGCGGTTTCGTGGGTGTTCTGGTCCAGCGCCAGCAAGGCCGTGTCGGCTGCCAGCGATTGCGCGCGCAGCGCGAGGTAGGTCGGCCAGTCGAGACGGCCGGCCGCGTAATTGACGCGGGCGTTTTCGCGCGCCTGCGCCAGTTGCGCGGCGTGCGCAGCCAGCGCCGCGCGTTGCGCACGATCGCTCCGCAGATCCGCCATCAGGCGTTGCACGTCGTTGCGATCGGTCAGCAGGCGCGCCGCATATTCGTCGTGCAACTGCTGGCGTGTCGCGCGTTCGATCGCGATGTTGCCGCGGTTGCCGTCGAACAGCGGCAGCGACAGCGAGATCGAGAACCCCTTGCTGGAAATGTTGCCATTGTCACGTGCCTTCACGAA
>JAICIW010000259.1 GCA_025928735.1 Rhodanobacteraceae bacterium
GATGTTGTCCGCGCGGCTTGCGCAGCTCGGCCGTGCTTACGGCGACTTCGAGGCCCACAACGGCTTGTGGGAAATGGCATTGAAGACCGCGCATTCGTGCCTCGCGCGGATGGCGCTCGTGCCGCGCGTGCTGGAAGCGCGCGGGCTGGACGTGACGCCCGGCATGATCGCGCGCCTGCGCTCGGTCGGCGACGATGCCACCGCCGACATTCTCGAAACCATCCTGCGCGAGGAAGTACCGCACGTGGCGGCGGGTACGCGCTGGTTCCGCTGGTGCTGCGAACGCGAAGGGCGCGATCCGGATGCGACTTTCGCCGGCCTGTTGCGCGAATACGTCCCGACCGGGTTGCGCGGTCCGTTTAATCTCGATGCGCGTCGCGCCGCGGGATTCGGCGAAGCCGAACTCGCCGGCCTCGCCGGGATTTGAAACGCGCGACGCCTACACCGCGTGCGCGATCGTCATCGCGACCAGCGCCGCCACCAGCAGCACCACGGCCAGACGGCTGAATGTCGCGACCCGGCGTTGCAAGGCCTCGACCGATTGCATGGTCGCCTCGCGTTCTTTGCCTTCCGGCAGTTGCGCCATCTGTCGCGACAAAACACCGGCGCGTTCCGCCGCGCGGCCGATCACCGCACCGCCGATCACCGCCGCCGCAATCCCGCACAGGCCGCCGATGCCGAGTGCCAGCCCTGCGCCGTGAGCCACGATGGCGCCGTTGAAGCCGTTGGTGAAGATCCAGTACATCCACAAGCCCGACAGCACCGTCAGCATGGCCGCCGCGGCAATGAACCCGCCCATCCGCCGTCGCATCAGTTCCGCCATCACGGGTGCGCCGTGCGGTCCGGTCGCGCGGATCGCAGGGGTCACGTACAAGGTCAGGAACGCCGCCGAGCCCACCCAGAATGCTGCAAACAGGATGTGCAGCACGCGCACGCCCGCATACCATTCGTCGATCATGGCTTGCCCCTTCGCGCGAAAGGTTGCAAGTATCCACAGCGCGCGCCGACGAGACAAGCCGCCGGATCGGCCTGCGAGTTGGTGACCGCCGCTGTCAGCGTTCTGCGACGCGCTTCTGCGCGGCGCCGAAACGCGATCAGTGTCGGCCAGCGTTCACCACCGCGGGCGGTGGTGGCAGCACCAGTTTCAGATATGGCGGCGGCGCTTCCTGTCCGGGCGCCACCCAGTCGTGTGCCGGCTTCCCCGCCGGACCCAGCCCATGGATGTACGCATACATGTCCGTGAGATCCTTGTCGCTCAAATAGCGGAATGTCCACCACGGCATCGCCGGGCGCGACTTCAGCGAGCGCAGCTTCGCGACCCATTCCTTCGCCGTCAGCTTTTGCACGAGAAGGCGCAGGTTGGGCGCATACGTCGTGCCCCACGGCCCCTGGAAATTCGTGCCGCCGCCGGTCAGCAGCACGTCCTTCGGCGCCTGTCCGCCGTTTTCTGCCCAGCCGGGCGTGTGGCAGTCCTGGCAGCCGCCGTAGTTCACCAGGAACGCGCCGTGCTTGATCGATTTGTTCGATGCGGGCACGTCGCCCGCGAAAGCCGGTGCAGCCAGCAAGACGCCGACCGCAATGGCCAGTATTGCCTTGATCATGACTTTCCCTCCCGTGGTTGCGTGGGTGTGGGGTGCAACCGCGGCGGAGTATTCGCCACTCGCGCGCTTCGCGCAAGTCGCGCCGCGGGTGTAGGCTCCACGTTTTGTGCGGACCGGAGGGGGTGCCATGTCCATGCGGAAAGTCCTGATTGCGTTCACCGCGTTGATCGTCGCGATGCTGGCGTGCGCGGCACCGCCTGCGCAAGCGCCCGGTTCGCAACCGCAGACAGGCATGTTCCTGCTCACCGCCGATCGCGTGTTCGACGCGCGCAGCGAAGCCACGCACGCGGGCTGGGCGGTGCTGGTGGAAGGCGACAAGATTGCCGCCATCGGTCCGCGCGATTCGATCAAGGTGCCGCCGGATGCGCAGGTGATCAATATGCCGGGCACCACGTTGCTGCCGGGCCTGATCGACGCGCACTCGCACATCTTCCTGCATCCGTACAACGAGACGCTGTGGAACGACCAGGTGCTGAAGGAGCCGCTGGCTTATCGCACCATCGAGGCGGTCAACCATGTGCGCGCGACGCTGATGGCCGGGTTCACCGCGCTGCGCGATCTCGGCACCGAGGGCGCGGGTTACGCCGACGTGCAGGTGCAGAAGGCGATCAATGACGGCCTGATTCCGGGTCCGCACCTGTTCGTCGCGACGCGCGCGACGGTCGCCAAGGATTGCTACGGCCCGGGCCCGATGGGCTTTCGCACCGACATGACGATTCCGCAGGGCGGCATTCCGGTCGCGGGCGTGCCTGAGATGATTGCGGCGGTGCGCGATCAGGCCGGTCACGGCGCGGACTGGATCAAGATCTACGCCGACTATCACTGCGGCAAATCGCATGGTTCGGTGCCCACGTTCACTCAGGCAGAATTGAACGCGGGCGTCGAAGCCGCGCATTCACTGGGCCTGCCGGTGTCGGTGCACTCGACCACGCCGGAAGGCATGCGTCGCTCCATCCTCGCCGGCGTCGACACCATCGAACACGGCTTCTACGGCACCAAGGAAGTGTTCGAGATGATGGCGAAGCACCACGTCGCCTATCTGCCGACGCTGGAAGCGGTGGTCGCGTATGCCGAATACTTCGATCACTGGAAACCGGGCGATCCGCCCAACGACGAAATGAAAGTCTCTCAAAACGCCTTCAAATTGGCGATGCAGGCCGGCGTCACGATCGGCTGCGGCAGCGACGTCGGCGTGTTCAAGCACGGCACCAATTACAAGGAAGTGGAGCTGATGGTGAAAGATGGCATGCGTCCCGCGCAGGCGCTGCTCGCTGCCACTGCCGTCGACGCGAAGATCCTGCGCCAGCAGGACAAGTTCGGCCAGCTGAAGGCCGGGCTGGATGCCGATGTCATCGCGGTGCAAGGGGACCCGACGCAGGACATCAGCGCCATCGAGCACGTGCCGTTCGTGATGAAAGGCGGCGTGGTCTACAAGCAGCCATGAGTCGCGACACGCGTGACCCGCCGCCGATCGCGGGCGACGATCGCGCGAGCGCGGAAGCCGGCTTCAAGAAGCAACTCGGCCTCATCGACCTCACCTTCATCGGCCTCGGCGCGGTGTTCGGTTCCGGCTGGCTGTTCTCGGCCAGCTACGTGGCCGACATCGCGGGACCGGCCGGGATCGTGTCATGGCTGATCGGCGGCGCCGCAGTATTGTTGCTGGGACTCGTGTATTGCGAACTCGGCGCGGCATTGCCGCATTCGGGCGGCGTGGTGCGTTATCCCGTGTATTCGCACGGCGCGTTGCTCGGGTATCTCATGGGCTTGATCACGCTGATCGCGTTTTCCAGCCTGATCGCGATCGAGGTGACGGCCTGCCGTCAATACGCCTCGGCCTGGTTCCCGCAATTGACGCAGGTGGGGTCGCAATCGCCCACGCTGCTCGGTTGGTTCGTGCAACTCGCGTTGCTCGTGATCTTTTTCCTCTTGAACTACTACAGCGTCAGGACCTTCGCGCGCGCCAACAATTTGATCAGCATATTCAAGTTCGTGGTGCCGCTGACGGTGATCGTGGTGCTGTTGTGGTTCTTCCACTCAGGCAACTTCACCGCGCATGGTTTCGCGCCGTTCGGGTTCGCGGGCATCGCGGGTGCGGTATCGGCGGGCGGGATCATCTTCGCGTACCTGGGCTTGACGCCGATCGTGTCGGTGGCCGGCGAGGTACGCAATCCGCAGCGCGTGATCCCGATCGCGCTGATCCTGTCGGTGGCGTTGTCGACGGGCATCTACCTGCTGCTGCAGATCGCCTTTCTCGGCAGCGTGCCGGCCACGATGGTCGCGCACGGCTGGCAGGGCATCGACAAGCTGTTCGCACTGCCGTTCCACGACATCGCGTTGGCGCTGGGCATCGGCTGGTTGTCGTTCCTGGTGGTGTGTGACGCGGTCATCTCGCC
>JAICIW010000367.1 GCA_025928735.1 Rhodanobacteraceae bacterium
ACCGGTGGAACGGCCGGTAGTGCCGGCATCGGAGATGACCTCACCTGCGTGCACGTGTTCGCCGACGTGCGTCAGCAGCTTGCTGTTGTGCGCGTAGCGGGTCATGTAGCCATCGCCGTGGTCGATCTCGACCACCTTGCCGTAGCCATCGCGCACGCCCGCGTAGGTGACCACGCCACCAGCCACCGCATACACCTGTGAACCCCACGGCACGCCGATGTCGAGGCCCGGATGGAAACTTTCGCGGCCGGTGAACGGGTCGATGCGCTCGCCGTACGGCGAGGTGATGTAGCCATTCTTGACGGGCATGCCGCTGGGGATCAGATTGGCGGCAACCTCGCGGTCGGTCAGCAACGATTGCAGCACGCCGAGCTGGGTCTGCTGGGCGTCGAAGCGACGGCCCAGTTGTTCCATGCTGACCGAAAGGTCATACGGCAACGAGCGCTTGGGCGGCACCGCCACCTCGGGCCCGCCAAGGCCCGGCGCCTCGTTGAAGTTGAATTCGGCGGGATCTAGCTTGCCCGCCACCACCAGCCGCTGGCCCAGCGCATCGAGGCGCGCGGAATCGGCCTGCAGTTCACCCAGCTTGATGGCCATGTGACGGATGTCGCGCTGGGCGTTTTCGCGCACCTGCTGCAACTCCGTCTTCTGCGCCGCGATCTGCTGGTGCATCGAATCGATTTGCGCCAGCGTATGGCTGCTCGGGCTGGCGACCCATACTGCCAAGGCGGCGGTGGCGATCGCGCATGCAGCGAGGCCCGAAGTTACCCGCCAGCGCAGCCTGCGGTTGGCGATCCGGCGTTCGTCGAAATGGGCGTTGGACCACTCGCATCGGCGCGAACGCGCCACCAGTATCATGCCCATCTTGAGCGAACCGTCTGGAATTTCATTCGTCTTGTCTCCTGCCAAACCGCTGCCGCCTCGCGACACCCACGGCCCGACGCCTGTTGCGCAATGCGCCCCGATCGCCGACCTTGCGGCGAGGGCACGCGAAATTGACCGCACCAGCCAACGCATTGTTCCGCTGCTCCCAGCACCGCTGCGCGAACACGTCGGCTTTGCCGGCGTACGCAACGATCGCATCCTGCTGCTGGTCGAGTCCTCCGCCTGGGCCACGCGCGTACGCATGGAGCAGTCGCGAATCCTTGCCGCGGTGCATTCCCTGGGACTGGCCGCAAGCTCCGTCACGGCCAAGGTGATGCCGCTACGGGCATCGGTCGACGGCTCCGCCGCCCCGCCATCACTGACGCCGCGTGCCGCGCAAACCATCCGCGCCGCCGCATCGGCCATCGTCGATCCGGACCTGCGCGCGCTGTTCCTGGAGCTTGCCGCCGTGGCGGAAAATCCCCCGGCCAAGTGATCGCGCAGGCCGTCCGCCCCCTCGTCCGTCGGCGGAAGCGGAACTTATAACACAGGCAAGGCGGGATGGGCCGACGAATGTCAGAAGAAAGTCACAAAACGTGACGTCAGCCCAAAGAGGTGGGCCGATTGGCGGGAGCCCAGCTCACCGCGGGTCATGCGCGCGCAGCGGCGCCCGACACGAGTGCCGGGCGCTGAAAAATCCCGGGTTTCCTACACCGCCTGGGCGGGGTGCGCGTACGAGATCGGCGCCAGCGCCGGATCGTCGAAAGTGACTTCTTCCCACGCCGACTTGTCGGCCAGCAGGGCACGCAGCAACTGGTTGTTCAATTGGTGACCGGACTTGTGGCCGAAGAACGCGCCAATCAGGCTGTGGCCCAGCAGGTAAAGGTCACCGATCGCGTCGAGGATCTTGTGCTTGACGAACTCGTCTTCGTAGCGCAGGCCATCCTCGTTCAGGACGCGGTAGTCGTCCAGCACGATCGCGTTGTCCATCGAACCGCCGAGCGCGAGGTTTTTCTCGCGCAGCATTTCGATGTCGCGCATGAAGCCGAAGGTGCGTGCGCGGCTGACTTCCTTCACGAACGAGGTCGTGGAGAAATCGATCTCGGCCCTGGAAGCACGGCGCGAGAAGATCGGATGCTGGAATTCGATCGAGAAGCCCACCTTGAATCCGTCGAACGGCTGGAACTGCGCCCACTTGTCGCCGTCTTCGACCTTGATCGGCTTCTTGATCCGGATGAAACGCTTGGGTGCGGACTGCTCTTCGATCCCGGCAGACTGCAGCAGGAACACGAAGGGACCCGCGCTGCCGTCCATGATCGGCACTTCCGGCGCGGACAGGTCGACGTAGGCATTGTCGATGCCGAGACCGGCCATCGCCGACAACAGATGCTCGACCGTACCCACGCGCACGTCACCCTTGATGAGCGTGCTGGAAAGGCGCGTGTCGCCGACGTATTCACAACGCGACGGAATGCTGACCGGTTCGGGAAGATCGGTGCGGCGGAACACGATGCCGGTGTTGACCGCGGCCGGACGCAGGGTCATGTACACCTTTTCGCCCGTGTGCAGACCGACGCCCGTCGCGCGGATCACGTTTTTGAGCGTGCGCTGCTTGATCATTTTTCGTTGGAATCCTGTTAGGACAACGCTAAAACGTGGGCGATGCTACCACGGTTGACAGTCCGAATAAAGTGGA
>JAICIW010000434.1 GCA_025928735.1 Rhodanobacteraceae bacterium
CGGTGGCGTATTCGGTCCCTGCATTTTCGATCGAGCCACCGAGCTCGCGGGCGATATCGTCCAGGTGCGCATCACGCAGCAGGTGCCAGGCCTTGCCTTCGTAGTTCGGCGACGCGTCCAGTCCGAACGCGAGTTCGGCCAAGGGGAACTCGGTCTCCGTCAACGGCGACTTCATCTGCTCGCGCGTCCAGAGGTAGAACCTGCCTTCCTCGCCGTCGCTGTCGGCATCGAGCGAGCTGTAGAACGCGCCGCCTGGCGACGTCATGTCGCGCGCGAGCCAATCCACGATGCCGCCGACGGCCGCATTCGCTGCTTCGCGAAGCGACGCGTCGGCATCCGGATCGACGGCGAGGCGCGCATACGCCGGCAGCAACTGCGCGTTGTCGTACAGCATCTTCTCGAAATGCGGGATGGTCCAGTTTGCGTCCACGCAATAGCGAAAAAAACCACCGCCGAGATGGTCCTGCAAGCCCCGCGCGGCCATGTTCGCGAGGGTGAGGCGCGCCATTTGCTTTTCCTTCTTCCCTCGGGAGAAGGTGGCGCGTAGCGCAGGATGAGGGTTCGGAGTGGTCGTACCCTCACCCCTGCTGCTCTCCCGAAGGGAGAGCGGTTCAAAAGCAGGGTCGAGCAGCCATTCGAGTTCGGTGGCGCGCGGAAACTTGGGCGCGCCCGCGTTGCCGCCCCAATGTGCGTCAAAACGTGACTCCGCGCGTCGCAGCGCTTCGGCGCTTGCGGCGTTGGCGTCAGGCGTATCGCCCGGCGTGCCCGCTTCCGCGTGTCGCATCCATCCGCTCAATTCGGAGGCGTGCGCGCGGAGTTCTTCGCGATTCGAATCGAAATACGCGCGCACCCGCTTCAGCACCTCCGGGAATCCGGGCAGGCCATGGCGAGGTGTGGGCGGAAAATAGGTGCCGATGTAGAACGGCGAGAGGTTTTGTGGATCGAGAAACGCGGTCAATGGCCAGCCGCCGCCGCGCTGGCTCAGCGCCTGATGCGCAAGCTGATACACGCGATCGATGTCCGGGCGTTCTTCGCGATCCAGCTTGATGTTGACGAACGACGCGTTCATCAGCGCCGCGATATCGGGATTCTCGAAGCACTCGTGCGCCATCACGTGGCACCAGTGGCACGCGCTGTAGCCGATCGAAAGCAGGATCGGCGTGTCGGTTTCGCGCGCATGCGCGAGCGACATCTCGTCCCATGGCTGCCAGGGCACCGGGTTGTCCGCGTGCTGGCGAAGGTACGGGCTGGAAGTGTCGTCCAACCGGTTGCGATCGAATGTCGTGGCCGTCATCGCTCCATGCTAGCGCGAACGTGAAAGCAAGAAGCCCGGCTCGCGCCGGGCTTCGTGGAGTGCAATGACTGACGTGCAATGACGGCCCGCTTCAGTTGGGCCCAGACGCCGTGTTGCCCGACCCGATGTGCTTGCCGAGGAACGGAAGGATCATGTTCCAGAGTTCCTCGTTGTGCTCCTCGCTCGCAAAGCCGTGCAGTTCCCTGGCCTCGGCCAGCCACTCGTAGGATTTGCCGGTCTTGTCGAGGTACGAGCGCAGGTCGGTGGCGTTCTGGTACGGCACGCGCGGGTCGTCCTTGCCGTGTGCAATC
>JAICIW010000264.1 GCA_025928735.1 Rhodanobacteraceae bacterium
CAGCGCCAGGATGGTGAATCCGGCCAGCAGCAGCGACACGATCCGGGTGTGCCAGCCGAGCAGTACCAGGATGCCGCCGCCGATCTCGAGCACGATCACGAGCGGCAGCAACAAGCCCGGCACGCCGTTTGCGGCCATGTAGGCCGCGGTGCCGGCGTAACCGCCGATCTTGCCGAAGCCGGAAATCACGAACAGCAGGACCAGGAACAGCCGGCCGAGCAGGTCGGCACCGTTGCTGAGCGTTTTCATGTGAACCTCCGGTTGCGAATGGATTGAAGCAGGGTGGTCGCCGGCTCAACGTGCCGGCGCGAGGTCGAACAGCAACACTTCGCTGGGCGCGATGGCTCGGATGTCCAGACTGTCAGGCGCGGCGGTCCAGGACGCGGCATCACCCGCCTGCAGCTCGCGGCCCTCCACCTGCGCCTTGCCCTTGGCGACTTGCAGCCACAGCGAACGCCCGGCATCCGGTCGGAACGAAACGCTCGCGTCCGGCGACATCCGGCTCAGGTACAGGTTCACGTCCTGGTGCACCTTGACCGATCCATTGCGGCCGTCGTGCGACGCAATCAGATGCAGGCGATCCTCGAGGTCGGCGGGCGCAAACGCACGCTGCTCGTAGGATGGCGCGAGCCCTTCGCGTTCCGGCAATAGCCAGATCTGCAGGAAATGCACGGGCTCGCTCGTGGACGCGTTGAATTCCGAATGCGTGACCCCGGTACCCGCGCTCATGCGCTGCAGTTCGCCCGGGCGGATCACGCCGTGCGTGCCCATGCTGTCCTTGTGTTCGAGCGCGCCATCCAGCACCCACGACAGGATCTCCATGTCGCGGTGCGAATGCGTGCCGAAACCCTTGCCCGGTTGGACCCGGTCTTCGTTGATCACGCGCAGGGCGCCGAAACCCATGTGGGCCGGGTCGTAGTAGTGGCTGAAGGAAAATGTGTGGCGGCTGTCGAGCCAGCCCAGTCGGGACTGGCCACGTTCCGCGGCGGATCGGATGGTGTTCATGACTGGAATTCCCGTTGCGACATGCATCCACCTTATTCGCCGGCCGCGAACGTGGGTAGACTCGATGCGGCGAACCCGGTGTTCGGAAAAACGGAACGCCCGATGCATAGGAGGCATGATCCGTGGACTACAACCTGGCCGACATCCGCGCGTTCGTGCAGGTCGTCGACGACGGCAGCATCACCGCCGCGGCGGTTCGTCTGGGTGTCGCGAAGTCGAGCCTCAGTGCGCGCATCACGCGACTCGAGCAGGCGCTGCACGCGCAGCTGTTGCAGCGTTCCGCCCACGGCGCCACCGTGACGGATGCGGGCCGGCGCTTCCATGCGCGGATGGTCGAGTTGCTGGGCGGCATCCAGCAGGCCGCAGACGAAGCCGCCGGTAGCGATGGCGCGCTTGCGGGCAACCTGCGGATCACGGCGCCGGTGACGTTCGGCGCCCAATATCTGGGGCGTGCCGTGTTCGAGTTCGTGGCGCGCCATCCGGAGCTTGCGATCACGTTGAACCTCGAAGACCGCTACGTCGACCTCGCGAGCGAAGGCTTCGATCTGGGCATCCGGATCGGCCGCCTGGCGGATTCGTCCCTGATGGCGCGGCGCATCGCGCGCAGCCCGCGCGTGCTCTGCTGCAGCCCCGCCTACGCGGCGGAGCACCCGCTGCCGAAGCGGATCGAGGATATCCAGCGGCATCCGTGCATCGCGTACGGCAATGCCAGTTCGACGCCGTTCTGGCAGTTCGCGCCGACGCGGCGCGGCGGCGAGCCACGCCAGGTTGCGGTCCGTGGCCGCGTCTATACCAACAGCGGTGAAGGCATGCGCGATGCGGCCATGGCGGGGCTTGGGCTGGCCATCCTTCCCCTGTTCATCGCCGGACCTGCACTCGCGGCAGGGCAATTGCAGGTCGTGCTGCCGCGTACACCGCCCACCGAGGACGCGATCCACGCGGTCTACCCGCCGACGCGCTACGTCAGCCGCGCCGTGCGCCGGTTGATCGACACGCTCGTGGAGCGTTTTCGCGAATTCGAATGGTCGCGGTGAGCCGGACAGTGCCCGACGCCAAACATCGCGGCTGCGGCGCGGTCAGCGCACCAATTGCAGGCGCGCGACTTGCGGGTGCGCGATGCGGACAGGCTTCTTGTAATGCTGGGCTTCCAGGTCTTCGAGGACGACATCCCACGTGTCCATCCCGAGCCAGGTCGGCCTGAGATCGTCCAGCACGTCCTCTTCCTGGTCGCGACGGTGCTGCAGGCGTGCGAGATGGCTCAGCACGCGTTCAATTTGCCTGGCGTCGATTCCCGCATCCATCGCATTCTCCCGTCACGCGCTTGACGTGCGCACCGGAATTGCAATGCAACTGTTGTGCCAATTTCGAATCGCCAAGTCGACCCCGGGGGATGGAGTGATTGAAGCAATGTGAGCCAGTTCACATAACCACGAATCAAGGCTGCGCGGCGGGCCTGTAGGTGCGTTGCAGGAATGCGTAACGCGCGGCATTGCGGTCGATGATGGTGTGCGGGTTCGTGTCGATCACCTGGCGCAACAGGCCGCCATCCTTCGACGCCGCCGCGGGCCATTGCGGGAGGCCGGGGCCGTTCGGGTTTCCGGTCTTGATGAAGTTGGCGAAGTAGCCTTCCATCGTGGTGGATGTCTTGTGGTCGTCATCGGTCCACGCGTAAACGTGGTTGGTCGCGAGGTTGCCGAGGGCGTATTCGATCTCGCCGCTGTGCACCGCGCCGGTGTCGGGGCCGGCGCTGCCATCGCGCTTGGCCGGGCGCGCCTTGGCGAAGTAGTAGTAATAGACCGGTGCGTCGCCGGTGGTGCGTTGCAGATGCATCCAGCGCCAAGTCGCGAGGGCGATGAATTCGTCGCCGGCCAGTGCCGTGCCGGACACCTTCACCTCGGCCTCGTCGCGGCCGGGGTACAACTTCAGGGCTTCGTCGGCATGCTTGCCGAACTGCTGTGACAAGACGGCGCGGTAGTTCGCCGGGGTCGGTGCCTTGCCGTCGACCAGGTTGGTGTACGAACCCTCCTTGGAATTGGAGCCGACCAGCAGCGGAATGTGCGCCTGTTCGCTGGCTTCGTAGATCGCCGCCGGTGGGCGCGGCAGCAACCGGCCGTCGACGTCGAGCCCGAAATGCGGCACGCCTTGGTCGCCGCACGCTGCAAGCAAAGTGTCCGCCGGCATGGCGCGCAACTGCGCCAGCGAAGCCGCGCTGACGTGGCGCCGGAACGCTTCGCCCTGTCGTTCGGCCGATGCCCGCGGCGGGGGCGAGAGGTTGGCGAGCACCGCGCCGCTTTCGCCGATCGCGCGCTGCATCAATCCTTTCGACAACGGCGAAGCCATCAACGCCGATACCGACATGGAACCGGCCGACTCGCCACCGATGGTGACCGCATCCGGGTCGCCGCCGAACGCGGCGACGTTGCGGTGGACCCAGCGCAGCGCCGCGACCTGGTCGAGCAGGCCGTAGTTGCCGGCGGCGTGTTGCGGCGATTCGGCGGCGAGCGCCGGCAGCGCGAGGAAACCGAACACGTCGAGGCGATAGTTCACGGTCACCACGACGATCCCGTGCTGCGCGAGGTTGGCGCCGTCATAGCGGAGCTCGGAGCCGTCACCCGCGAGGAAACCACCGCCGTAGAAATACACCAGCACCGGCAGGTGTTTGCTTTCGGCGCCTGCCGGCGTCCAGACGTTGAGGTACAGGCAGTCCTCGCTCATGCCGTTGGAGCGGAACATCATGTCGCCGAACAATGGGCGCTGCATGCAGCGCGGGCCGAAACGATCGGCCTTGCGCACGCCGGCCCACGCCGCGGCCGGTTGCGGCGGCTGCCAGCGCAGCACGCCGACCGGCGGCGCGGCGTACGGAACGCCCTTGAACTCGTCCAGCCCGA
>JAICIW010000336.1 GCA_025928735.1 Rhodanobacteraceae bacterium
CGAAGGCGTTGCCGCGCGATGAAAACCATCGCAGGCACCGGTTCCGCGCGCTGGCCGAACGGGTGCTGGCATCGCTGCCGCAAAACCAGCGCGCCTTGGTGGACGCGTACACGCAAGGTGTGAACGCGGGGCTCTCGCATCTTTCCGTGCGGCCATGGGAATACCTGCTGCTCGATGCAAAACCGAAGCCCTGGACGAATGCCGACAGCCTGCTCACGATCGACGCGATGTATTTCGACTTGAACCAGGACGGCACCAACGCGCGCGAATTGAACATCGCCCGCCTGCGCGCCGTGCTGCCGAAACCATTGGTCGATTTCCTGCTGGCGCCGTCGCCGCGCTGGGAAGCGCCGATGCAGGGCGATCCGTCGCCACCCATGCCGATGCCGGATGCATCGGTGTTCGACCTGCGCGGCGATCGCGTATCAGCGATCGCCTTTGCACGTGGTGTCCAGGCCGTTGCGCGCTCCAATGCGTTGAACGTTGGCGTCGGCAGCAACGGCTTCGCGGTGGGCGGCGCGCTCACCGGCGGCGCGGCGCTGCTGGCGAACGATCCGCACTTGCACCTGCGCGTGCCGAACATCTGGTACCGCGCGCAACTGCGCTACCCCGACCCGGCCGACCCGCAGCGCATGATCGAACTCAACGGCGTCACCCTGCCTGGCGCGCCGGCGATGGTGATCGGCAGCAACGGACACATTGTCTGGGGCTTCACCAACAGTGGCGGCGACTGGATGGATTGGGTGCGGGTGATCCGCAATCCGGAAGATCTGTCGCAATACGCAACACCGAATGGCTGGGCCACGATCGTCAAGCATCGCGAAACCTTCCACGTGAAGGGCGCGCCCGATGCGCACATGACGGTCGAGGACACGATCTGGGGTCCGATCATGGCCAAGGCGCCCGACGGCACCTCGCTGGCGCTGGCGTGGATCGCGCAGAATCCGGGTGCGGTCAACCTCAATTTGATGAAACTCGAAACTGCGACCACGGTGGATCAGGCGCTCGCGATCGCCCCGACCATGGGCATTCCGCCGCAGAACGTGGTGGCCGCCGACGCGCAGGGCCACATCGGCTGGACCCTCGCCGGCAGCCTGATTCCGATTCGCGCCGGCATCGATCCGGCAGTTCCTTCCGATTGGTCAAAGCCTGGCACGGGCTGGACCGGCTTCGCAGATGCCGCGCAGGTGCCGCGCATCGAGAATCCGACCGACAAGCGCATCTGGACCGCCAACCAACGCATCGTTTCCGGTGATGCGCTGCAACTGCTCGGCGACGGCGGCTACGACCAGGGCGCGCGGGCGCAGCAGATCCGCGACGACCTGCGCGCGCGCGACCATTTCATTCCGCGCGACATGCTGGACATCCAGCTCGACGACCGCGCGGTGTTTCTCGCACGCTGGCAGAAGCCGCTGCTGGATGTCCTGGCCGCGTCGAACGATCCTGAAACCAAAGCGCTGCAACCCTTCGTCAAAGATTGGAAAGCACGCGCTGCCACCGACAGCGTCGGCTATCGCATCGTGCGGATGTTCCGCGATCAGGTGCGCGAAGATGCGCTGGCGCCGTTCACCGCGCGCGCCTCGGCCAAATGGAACGATTTCGAATGGCCGACGCCCGCAGTCGGCGAGTACGCGGTGTGGACGCTGGTGACGCAGAAACCCGCGTGGCTGCTCGATCCGAAATACAAGGACTGGAACGCGTTGCTGGCCGCCGCTGCACGGCAGGTTGCCGATGCGCTGGCTGCGCAACCGGGTCCACTCGCCGACAAGACCTGGGGTCGCCACAATGCCGCGAAGATCGGCAATCCGCTGTCGGTGGCGCTGCCGCAATGGCTCGCACGTTTGTTCGACATGCCGCACGACGAACTGGCCGGCGACAACGACATGCCGCGCGTGCTGCATCCATCGTTCGGCGCATCGATGCGGATGGACGTGCAACCCGGCAACGAAGCGCACGGAATCCTGGAAATGCCGGCGGGCCAGTCCGACAATCCGCTTTCGTCGTGGTTCGGCAAAGGCCACGAAGCGTGGGTCCACGGCAAGCCCGCGCCATTCCTGCCGGGCGCGGCGAGGTACCACCTGACCTTGCAGCCGGCACGCTGATCCGGTTCCGGTCGCAGCTGAACCCAGCGTTCGGGCGCGCTTGCGCCGAGCGGCACGAACCGGCGAATATCGCACCATGGTTTCACGACGGCGCGTGACCAGCCCGGTCGGTACATTCGCTAAATTTTTGATCGTGCTGGCGGCGGCGACGCTGCTGGCCGCGTGTGCGCGCACCTCGCAGGGGGTCGCGAGCCACGACGTCGTGTTCGAGAACGTGCATTACCGCGTGGTGACGATCAACCTCGGGACCGCCGACCTGGGATTGCACTGGCGCGATCCCGACACCGGCAAACCGTTTTCGAGTATCCACGCGCTGCAGCAATGGGGCGCCGCCAGTGGGCGCAAGCTGCTGTTCGCCAGCAATGCGGGCATCTATGACGCACATGGCGAGCCGCTCGGGATGTATGTCGAGAACGGCAAGACGCTGAAGCCGCTCAACACCGCGCACGGTGATCCCGCGGCCGGCAATTTTTCGCTGCTGCCGAACGGCGTGTTCGCGATCGATGCCAATGGACATGCGTCGGTGCAGAGGACCAAGGTGTTCGCAGCCGCGCATGCGCAACCGCGCGTCGCCACGCAATCGGGACCGATGCTGGTGATCGACGGCAAGATCAATTCGGAATTCGTCGACGGCTCGGACAGCACCAAGTGGCGCAACGGCGTTTGTGTGCGCAAACCGGACGAAGTCGTGTTCGTGGTCAGTACCGCGCCGGTGAACTTCCATACTTTCGCCACGTTGTTCCGCGATGAACTGGGGTGCCGCAACGCGCTGTACCTCGACGGCAC
>JAICIW010000310.1 GCA_025928735.1 Rhodanobacteraceae bacterium
CAGCGCGACACCACCATGATCAGCCTGCTGCTCGCCTCGGCGCTCGGCCTGTTGTTCGTCACCGCGCTCGGCATCACCGGCCTCGCGAATTTCTGGGTGCAGCAACGCACCCGCACCATCGGCATCCGCCGCGCGATCGGCGCGACCCGCACAGACATCCTGCGCTACTTCCAGACCGAAAATTTCCTGATCGTCAGCTTCGGCGTGTTGCTGGGCGTGCTGCTGGCGATCGGTCTGAACCTGATGCTGATGAAGCATTACGAATTGCCGCGGCTGCCGTTGTGGTATTTGCCGGTCGGCGCGATGGTGTTGTGGCTGCTGGGCCAGCTTGCGGTGCTGGCGCCGGCGCTGCGTGCGTCGCGCGTACAACCGGTGGTGGCGACGCGCAGCGTGTGATTCGCCGTTTCCCTCTCCGGAAGAGGAGAAAAAGCGTGATAGCCTCGAACAGTGAAGATTGATTCCCGCAAAGAACCATGCGAACGGTACTGATCATCGATGACCAGAGCGCGGTGCGCGACGCGCTGTCGTTGCTGCTTTCGTTGCACGAAATCCGTCCGCTGACGGCCACGATGCCGGAAGAAGGCCTCGCGCTGCTGGCGCGCGAGCGCGTGGACGCGGTGATCGCCGACATGAATTTCAGCGCCGACACCACCTCGGGCGAAGAAGGCGTGGCGCTGTTCCATGCGATCCGTGCGCGGCATCCGGATCTTCCGGTGATCCTGCTGACTGGCTGGTCGCACCTCGAAACCGCGGTGCAACTGGTGAAGGCGGGCGCGGCCGATTACATGTCCAAGCCGTGGGACGATGCCAAGCTGCTCGCGACGGTCGAGAACCTGCTGGAGTTGTCGGAGAACGCGCGCGTCGCGGCCAATACGCGGGTGACACGCCGACGCCGGCGCGAGGCGCTGGAACGCGACTACGATCTGCGCGGCATCGTGTTCGCGTCCGACGAGATGCTGCGGGTGCTGGAACTGGCCTGCCGCGTAGCGCGCGCCGACGTGCCCGTGCTCGTCACTGGCGCGAACGGCGCCGGCAAGGAACGCATCGCGGAAATCGTGCATGCGAATTCGGCGGTGCGCGACAAGCCGCTGGTAACGGTGAATTGCGGCGCGCTGCCGAGCGAGTTGATCGAAGCGGAGTTGTTCGGCGCCGAAGCCGGCGCGTTCACCGGCGCGGCCCGCGCGCGCGAGGGCCGCTTCGAGGCGGCCAACGGCGGCACCCTGTTCCTGGACGAAATCGGCAACCTGCCGCTGGCCGGGCAGATGAAACTGTTGCGCGCGCTGGAATCGGGCGAGTTCGAACGGCTGGGTTCGACCCGCACGCGCAAGGTGAAGGTGCGCGTGATCAGCGCGACCAACGCGGACATTCCGGTGATGATCCGTGACGGCAAGTTTCGCCAGGATTTGTTCTATCGCCTGAATACGATCGAGATCGCGCTGCCGCCGCTGTCGGACCGCCCGGACGACATCCTGCCGCTTGCCGAGTATTTCCTCGACGATGATGCGGTGTTGTCGGACCAGGCGCGGGATGCGCTGCTGGATTATCCGTGGCCGGGCAACGTGCGCGAACTGAAGAACACCATCGACCGCGCAAAGTTGTTGTGTGGCCGCGATGAAATCACGGTGGCGCATCTGGGGCTTTCGGCGGTGCTGGCGGCGCCCGCGCGCAATCTGGACGATCCGCCGCGCGAAGCGGTCGAGGAAGCGCTGCGCAAGGCTGGTGGCGTGATCAGCCGCGCCGCGCGGACGCTTGGCCTTTCGCGGCAGGCGTTGTATCGGCGCGTGCAGCGGTACGGGATTCCGACGGAAAATTAGCTGTTGGTGGTGGTCCGCGAACGAAATAGAAGCGTCGTCATTCCGGACGCGGCGCAGCCGCGATCCGACTGCGTTTGCAGGATTGCAAACGCGAACGCCGCAGGCGGCCGAAAGGCGAGCGCCATGGATGGCGCGAGTCGACCCAGAGACTTGCATCATTGCGAAAGTCGCTGGGTTCCGGGTTCTGCCCGCACAAAGCGCGGGCAGCCCCGGAATGACGAAGTGTTGTTAGGCTTCCGAGTTCCGAGTTCCGAGTTCCGAGTTCCGAGTTCCGAGTTCCGAGTTCCGAGTTCCGAGTCACGATTGGTCCCGCTATAGCGAATCCATGCGCTTCTCTTCCCTCGAAGGCAAACTCGCGCTGCTGCTGATCGCGGCGGCCATGGCCGCCGCGGCGCTTGCGGCGGCGATCACCGACTGGACCCACAGCGCATGGCTGGGTGGGGCGATCGCGATCGCCGTGTGCCTCGCGCCGGTGGCATGGTTGGCGCATTCGGCGATGCAGCCGGTGCGGCGGTTGTTGCGCGCGCTGTCGGGCAGCGTGGCCAGCTATCGCGATGGCGACTTCAGCATCTCGCTGCGCACCCGCCGCCGCGACGAGCTGGGGGCGTTGATCGAGGCGCACAATGAACTTGGCCATGCCTTGCGCGAGCAGCGCCAGAACCTGGTGCAACGCGAATTGCTGCTGGACACGGTGGTGCAGCATTCGCCGACGGCGTTGATCCTGACCGACGCCAGCGATCGCATCGTCTATGCGAACCTCGCCGCGCGGCATCTGTTCAACGAGGGCCGGAGCCCGGCCGGTTTGCGCTTCGATGACTTGCTGCAGGCGTGCCCCGAGGCGATGCGGCAGGCGCTGACGGCCAGCGAAGACAGCTTGTTCGGCGTCGAGATGGGCAGTGACGAGGAGTATTTCCACTTGTCGCGGCGCGATTTCCGTCTGCAGGGGCGGCCACACCAGTTGTATCTGGTACAGCGCATGACGCGCGAATTGTCGCGTCAGGAAGTGGCGGTGTGGAAGCGCGTGATCCGCGTGATCAGTCACGAGTTGAACAACTCGCTGGCGCCGATTTCCTCGCTGGCGCATTCGGGCGCGGAACTGGCGCGCCGCAACGATTTGGCGCGCTTGCCGAAAGTGTTCGAGGGCATCGGAGATCGCGTTCGTCACCTGCATTCGTTCACGGCCGGCTATGCGAGTTTCGCCAAGTTGCCGCAGCCGAATCCTGCGCCGGTCGAATGGGCGGCATTTCTGGAATCGCTGAAGTTGCATTGCGAGTTCCGGCTTGCGGGCGAGGTGCCGGATGAACCCGCGCGCTTCGACGCTGCGCAGATCGAGCAGGTACTGATCAACCTGGTCAAGAACGCCGTGGAAGCCGGGGGCGATCCGGCCGAGGTGACGTTGGCCATCAAGCACGCCGCGCAGAACTGGCGCATCGAGGTGGCCGATCGCGGTCCCGGCATGAGCGATACGGTGCTCGCGCAGGC
>JAICIW010000317.1 GCA_025928735.1 Rhodanobacteraceae bacterium
CTGATCGGCGCGGATCGAACTGCCTCTGCGCAGACCGCTGCAATGCGCGTGCCAGTTTACGCAGCGAGGCCCGCCACGACGCGTGCCGCGACGTAAACATTGGTTACGGCTTGGTGGACTTGGGGTACCGAGCTGAGCGGCTCTGGCGGTACAACGATCAGAATCGAACGCCCGTCAGGCCGGAACCGGCTCCACGGGCTGCCTGGCCTGCAGCGCCCACAGTGCGGCATAGCGGCCGCCGAGCGCGAGTAGTTCGGCATGGCTGCCGGACTCGACCACGCGGCCACGATCCAGTACCAGGATGCGGTCGGCCTCCACGATGGTCGAAAGCCGGTGCGCGACGATCAAGGTGGTGCGCCCACGCGCGATCTCGGACAGTTCGGTCTGGATGATCTTCTCGGTGCGCGTGTCGAGCGCGCTGGTGGCTTCGTCGAACACCAGGATGCACGGGTTCTTCAGCAACGCGCGTGCGATC
Organism: Rhodanobacteraceae bacterium; assembly: GCA_025928735.1. GTDB lineage: Bacteria > Pseudomonadota > Gammaproteobacteria > Xanthomonadales > Rhodanobacteraceae > 66-474. The sequence continues at coordinate 476 of JAICIW010000317.1, forward strand.
GCAACCCGCTGCTTTTCGCCGCCCGAGAGTTTCAGGCCGCGTTCGCCGACGGTGGTTTCGTAGCCTTGCGGCAATGACAGAACGAAGTCGTGGATGTGCGCGGCGCGCGCCGCGGCTTCCACTTCCTCGCGAGTGGCGTCGGTACGCCCGTACGCAATGTTGTAGTAGATGGTGTCGTTGAAGAGTACCGTGTCCTGCGGCACGATCCCGATAGCCGCGCGCAGGGATTCCTGCGTGACGTCGCGGATGTCCTGGCCATCGATCGTGATGCGCCCGCCGCTCACGTCGTAGAAGCGGAACAGCAACCGCGACAGGGTCGATTTGCCCGCGCCGGTTTCGCCGACCACCGCCAGCGTCGTGCCGGGCGGAATCGTGAAATCGATATCGTCGAGGATCGCGCGATCGGGGTTGTAGCGGAACGACACGTGCTCGAAGCGGACCTCGCCACCGCGCGCCACGAGCGACCTCGCGTCAGGCACGTCCTGCACCTCGGCGTGCTCGTCGAGCAGGCCGAACATGTGTTCCATGTCGATCACGCCCTGCTTGATCTGCCGCCAGGTGAAGCCGAGCATGTTGAGTGGGATCGCCAACTGCAGCAGCCAACCGTTCACCATCACGATGTCGCCGACCGACAACGCGTGCGCGACCACGCCTTGCGCTGCCATCACCATCAGCAGGGTGACGCCGATCGCGATCACCAGCGCCTGCGCGCCGTTCAGCACGGCCAGCGAGCTCTCCGTTTTCACCGCCGCGTCTTCGTAGCGGCGCAGGTCGGCGTCGTAGCGGCGCGCCTCGAACTCCTCGTTGCCGAAATACTTCACCGTTTCGTAATTGAGCAGGCTGTCGATCGCGCGCGCATTGGCCAGGCTCTCGACCTCATTCATCACGCGCACACCGGCGGTGCGCCATTCGGTGATCCAGATGGTCACGGTGATGTACGCCACCATCGTGACCAGCGTGACGACCGCGTAGCGCCAATCCAGCTGATGCAGCATGAACCCGATCACCACCACGATCTCGAAGATCGTCGGGATGATGTTGAACACCACCCAGCCGAGCAGGTTGTACACGCCGCGCGTGCCGCGCGAGATGTCGCGGCCGACGCCGCCGGTGTGGCGATCCAGGTGGAAGCGCAGCGACAACCGGTGCAGGTGCCGGAACGCGTCCAGCCCCGACGCGCGCATCGCGCGCTGGCTGACGCGTTCGAACACGGTGTCGCGAAGCTGCCCGAACAAAGCACCGATCAGGCGCAGCAGGCCGTACAAGGCGATCAGGGCAATCGGCACGGTCAGCGCGGCGATGCGCGGATCCAGATGGTCGACGATGCCCCTGAACGCGAGGGGCACGTAAACCGTCGCCATTTTGGCGATCACCAGAAGTGTCGCGGCAACCGCCATGCGCGCCGGAAAGCCGCGGATGTATGGCCACAGCATCGCCAGCACCCGCAGCGTGCCACTGCCCGAAGGGGCTTTTGCAGGCGTCGCCGCTTGCGCGGCAGGTGTTTCCGAGGTGGTCGCGCCCGCATGCTCGTTGCGCGGTGCTGCGGTCGCGTGCGGCGTCACCGCCGGTTTCGGCTTGGCCGCCTCGGGACCGGACGGCTGCTGTTCGGGGTGTTGCGGATCGGCCATCCGCAAATCATGGGGGCGCCGGAGCCGGGCTTCCAGCCCGATCCGTTAAACTTTCGCGTTCCCACAATGCTTGTTTCCCGATGACCTTCCGCACCCGCTTCGCCCCCAGCCCCACCGGTTTCCTGCACATCGGCGGCGCCCGCACCGCGCTGTACTGCTGGCTGGAGGCGCGCCACCGCGGTGGGCAATTCATCCTGCGCATCGAGGATACCGATCGCGAGCGCTCCACCGACGCGGCGGTGCAGGCGATCCTCGACGGCATGCACTGGCTGGGGCTCGACCCCGACGAGGGCCCGTTCTACCAGACGCAGCGGATGGACCGTTACCGCGAAGTCGCGCAGCAGTTGCACGATGCGGGCAAGGCGTACTGGGCGTATGAATCGAAGGAAGAACTCGATGCAATGCGCGCCGCGATGAAGGAACGCGGCGAGAAGCCGCGCTACGACGGCCGCGCGCGCGACGCGAACCTTCCGTATCGCGATGATCCGAACCGCGTGCTGCGTTTCCGGAATCCGCAGTCCGGCAGCGTGGTCTTCGACGACAAGATCAAAGGACGCGTCGAATGGGCCAACGCCGAACTCGACGACTTCGTGATGCTGCGTTCGGATGGTTTTCCGACCTACAACTTCGCGGTGGTGGTGGACGATCTGGACATGCAGATCACCGAGGTGATCCGCGGCGACGACCATGTCAACAATACGCCGCGCCAGATCAATCTTTATGAAGCGCTGGGCGCACAAGTGCCGACGTTCGCGCACCTGCCGATGATCCTGGGACCGGACGGACAGAAGTTATCCAAGCGCCACGGCGCGGTTGGCGTGATGCAGTACCGCGAGGACGGTTACCTGCCGCACGCGCTGTTGAATTACCTGGTGCGGCTCGGCTGGTCGCACGGCGACCAGGAGATTTTCTCGGCCCAGGAAATGATCGACCTGTTCGATATCGCCAACGTCAACCATTCCGCCGCGCGCTTCGATTTCGCCAAGCTGGGTTGGCTCAACCAGCACTATCTGAAGGAAGGCGATCCGC
>JAICIW010000240.1 GCA_025928735.1 Rhodanobacteraceae bacterium
ATGTCCGGCAGGAACACGCTCTGGCAAGGCGGCACCGACCACGCCGGCATCGCAACGCAGAAGATCGTCGAGAATCAATTGGCCGCGGAAGGCAAGTCGCGCCCTGACCTCGGCCGCGAGCAATTCGTCGAACGCGTGTGGTGGTGGAAGCACGAATCCGGGTCGACGATCACCCGGCAGATGCGGCGCATGGGTGCGTCGATGGACTGGTCGCGCGAACGCTTCACGATGGACGAGGGCCTTTCGGCCGCGGTCCGCAAGGTCTTCGTCGAGTGGTATCGCGCAGGATTGATCTATCGCGGCAACCGGCTGGTGAACTGGGACCCGGCGCTGATGACCGCGGTGTCGGATCTCGAAGTCAACAACGTCGAGCGCGATGGGTTCCTGTGGTCGATCCGTTACGAAGTGATCGACCCCACGCCGAACGCCCCCGACCACGTTGTGATCGCAACCACACGGCCGGAGACCATGCTGGGCGACGTGGCCGTTGCGGTGCATCCGGAAGACGAGCGCTACAAGTCGCTGGTCGGCAAGCGGGTGCGGCTGCCGCTGGCCAACCGCGAGCTTCCGGTCATCGCCGACGACTACGTGGACCGCGAATTCGGCACCGGCTGTGTGAAGATCACGCCTGCGCACGATTTCAATGATTACGGCATCGGGCAGCGCCACGCGCTGGAATCGATCAGCATCCTGACGCTTGATGCCAAGATCAATGACAACGCACCGGAAAAATACCGCGGCCTCGACCGCTACGACGCGCGCAAGCGCATCCTCGCCGATCTCGAAGCTGAAGGCCGGCTGGTCGAAACAAAGCCGCACAAGCTGCAGGTGCCGGTCAGCCAGCGCTCGGATGCCGTGATCGAGCCCATGTTGACCGACCAATGGTTCGTGGATCTCACGTCGGACAAGGGTCGCACAGCGATCACGCAACCGGCGCTGGATGCGGTGCGCAACGGTGACATCAGGTTCGTGCCGGAAAACTGGGCGACCACCTATACGCAGTGGCTGGACAACATCCAGGACTGGTGCATTTCGCGCCAACTATGGTGGGGCCATCGCATCCCCGCGTGGTATGACGAGAGCGGCAACATCTTCGTCGGCGAAGACGAGGCCGACGCACGCGCGCATGCGGCCGTGCCGCCGGTCGGTGCGCTGCGCCAGGACGACGACGTGCTGGACACCTGGTTCTCCTCCGCGCTGTGGCCGTTCTCCACGCTGGGCTGGCCGTCGGCCGCGCCGGTGAAGAACGAGCGCGGCGAGGTCGTCGCGAATTGGGCCGCCGACAAGATTTTCCTGCCAAGCCAAGTGCTGGTCACCGGCTTCGACATCATCTTCTTCTGGGTCGCGCGGATGGTGATGACGACCCTGTACTTCACCAAGCAGGTGCCGTTTCGCGAGGTCTACATCAACGCGATCGTGCGCGATGCCGAAGGCCAGAAGATGTCGAAGTCCAAGGGCAACACCCTGGACCCGCTGGACCTGATCGACGGTATCACCCTGCCCGCACTGGTTGAAAAATCCACGAAATCGCTGCTGATCCCGCAGGTGCGCGACAAGGTCGAGAAGCGCATCCGCAAGGAATACCCCGACGGCATCGCTGCCATTGGCACCGACGCGCTGCGCTTCACCTTCGCGGCACTGGCGAGCTACAGCCGCACCATCAACTTCGACATCAAGCGCGCGGAAGGCTACAAGGCGTTCTGCAACAAGCTGTGGAACGCGGCACGGTTTGTGTTGATGAACATTGAACCCCTCTCCCCTCGGGAGAGGGGTTGGGGTGAGGGTTCGCTTGCAACGAACCATCGCGACGCGCCCGTACCCTCATCCGGCGCTACGCGCAAAAGAAATGGCGGCGCTTTCGCGCCCCTTCTCCCGGAGGGAGAAAGAGAAGCAAAAACGGAAGCGGAGCGCTGGATCCTCAGCCGCCTGCACGACACGCTCGCCGGAGTCGAGCAGTACTTCGCGAGCTATCGTTTCGATCATCTGGCGCAGGTGCTGTACGAGTTCGTGTGGAACGAGTACTGCGACTGGTTCCTCGAACTCTCCAAGCCCGCGTTGAACGGCAACGATGCCGAAGCCGCGGCGTCCACGCGACACACGTTGCTGGTGGTGCTGGAAACCGCGTTGCGCGCGCTGCACCCGATCATTCCGTTCATCACCGAGGAGATCTGGCAATCGGTGGCGCCGCAACTGGGCCTCGAGGCATCCAGCATTCTCGAATGTGCCTACCCGCGCGCGGACGAATCCACGGTCGACGAAATAGCGAGCGCCGAAATCGAATGGTTCAAGACGGTGCTGACCGGCGTACGCAAGATCCGTTCGGAAATGAACATCGCGCCGGGCAAGATCATTCCGTTGCTGCTGGCCGACGGTGACGCCGAAGATCGTCGCCGCACCGACAAATTTTCAAGCCAGATCGAGTTTCTCGCACGCTGCGAAGCCCCGCGCTGGCTTGCGGCCGGCGAAGCCGAACCCGCAGCCGCGGCGGCCGTGGTCGGCACCCTGCGGGTGCTGATTCCGCTGGCAGGTCTGATCGATCTCGACGCCGAGCGCACGCGGCTGGACAAGGAAATCGCCCGCATCCAGGTTGAAATCAAAAAATGCGAGGGCAAGCTCGGCAACGCGAACTTCATCGATCACGCGCCCGCAGCCGTAGTCGAACAGGAGCGCAATCGGCTGGCCGACTGGAACGGCCAGCTCGACGCGCTGCGCGGGCAGGCGAAACGCCTTTCCATGTAGGAGCCTGCCTGCAGGCGATCATGAGGTATCGACACGGGCGGCAGCGCACGGGTCGCGCGCAGGCGCGCTCCTACGGAAAAGCAGAAGCCTTTGACACGGATCAAATTCGAGCAAAACTGATATTGCTTTTTATCCGCCTTTATCAGATTTGATCCGCGTCAAAAAGCTTTTGCCTCACTCCAGCGCACCGACTTCCTCGGGAAACAGCACGTCGATGAAGCCGAACTTCGAGAAGTCGGTGATGCGTGAGGGATACAGCCGCCCGATCAGGTGATCGCATTCGTGTTGCACCACGCGCGCGTGGAACCCTTCAGCGTTGCGGTCGATCGGCGTGCCACTCGGGTCCGTGCCCTGATAGCGGATCATGCTGTGGCGGCTCACTACGCCCCGCAGGCCCGGCACGGACAGGCAGCCTTCCCAGCCCTCTTCCATGTCTCGCGACAGCGGCGTGATCAGCGGATTCAAGAGAATCGTGCGCGGCACTTCCGGCTCGCCGGGATAACGGTCGGAATGTTCGAAACCGAACACCACCAGTTGCAGGTCCACCCCGATCTGCGGCGCGGCCAGGCCCACGCCATCGGCCGCCTGCATGGTTTCGAACATGTCGGTGACCAGGTCGTTCAACTCGGCGGTGCCGAACATCTTCGTCGGCACTGGCGGAGCCACGCGCAGCAGGCGCGGATCGCCCATCTTCAGGATTTCGCGGATCATGCTTGCTTCCGATGCAGTGTCATTGGCGATTGGCGCGGCGCAGTGCAAGCACCGGCGCCGTGGCAAGAAAATGCGCCGCGATGCCGCATGCGACCAGCGCGCGCGCCAGCGGCTTGCGCGCGGCCGGATCGAATTTGCGGAACCAGCGCCACATGCCGCGATGCTTATGGTAACTGACGAACACCGGGCGATGCGCGCTGGAGCCGCCCTTGGCATGGCGCACGCGCACGTTGCCGGCCAGCAGCACCTTGTAGCCTCCATCGCGCGCACGCCGGCACAGATCCAGGTCTTCGCAATGCAGGAAGTAGCCTTCGTCGAAACCTTGCAGGCGCTCGAACGCCGCGCGCGGCAGCAGCATCAGCGCACCGGAAACGTTTTCGGCCTCCACCACCCCATCGGGAATCGGGCCAGGTACATCGACGCCTTCGTATCTGGAAACGCCGCGCTTCGCGCGGCCGGTCATTTCGTTCAACGAACGCTCCAGCAACGGATCGCGACGCCGCGATGCCGGATCGGGCGTGCCATCCGCCTCGCAAACCACCGCACCGATCACCCCCGCGTCGGGATGCATGCGCTGCACGTCCAGCATGCGCGACAACGTGTCCGATTCGAGCATGCAGTCGGGATTCAACACCAGCAATGCATCGCCACGTGCCAATCGCGCCCCCACGTTCACCGCGGGGCCGAAACCGAGGTTTGCATGGTTGTAGACGACGCGCAGACGTTCTTCGCGCTCGTACGCGCGCGCCAGCGCCTGCGGCACACCGTCGCGTGAAGCGTTGTCGACGAGGACCAGTTCGACCGGCAGGTTCGACGCCAGCGCGCGCGCCACGCACTCGCGCAACGTGGCGCCGCTGTCGGCAGCGACGATGATGATGGAGGTCA
>JAICIW010000113.1 GCA_025928735.1 Rhodanobacteraceae bacterium
CCGCTGGCGCCGAAGATCCCGAAGGATTCGCGGTAGTTGACCGTGCTCCAGTGCGCGAACAGCTTGGCCACGCCATAGGGACTGCGCGGCCAGAACATCGTGTGTTCGTTCTGCGGTACCGCCTGGACTTTCCCGAACATCTCCGACGTCGATGCCTGATAGAACCGCGTGTCCGGCTTGACCGTACGGATCGCGTCCAGCAGGTGCAACGCCCCAAGCCCCGTGATTTCGGCGGTCGTGATCGGTTGCTCGAACGACACCCCGACGAAGCTTTGTGCGGCGAGGTTGTAGACCTCGTCCGGTTGGGCCTTTTCGATCAGGCGCAGGCTGCAACCCGGGTCGGTCAGGTCGTATTCGACCAGTTCCAGGTTCGGGTGCTCGGCAACACCGAGATCCTGCATCCGCCAGAAATTGACCGAACTGGTGCGCCGATATGCGCCGTAGACCTTGTAACCCTTGTCCAGCAGCAGCTCGACGAGATACGCGCCGTCCTGTCCTGACACCCCGGTGATCAATGCGGTTTTCATGATGCCTCGCTGCGAATCCTGCCGTTCGCGGCAACCATTGCCAGCGAAACCCGACCCTTCATTTTGCCAGCCGCCATCCCACTTCGCGACTACGATCCATCATTAACGCGCTGCAGCAGCCACAGCCGTGCGAATTTTTCGCGCACATAGTCGGCTTCCATGCACGCGAACAGGAAGCCGCGCCAGCCATCGAGGAACCCCGCGCGCAACACGTAACCACGCAGGAAACGCCACGCGGGATTCACGATCAGGTTGCGCAGATGCGCGCGGCGACCGCTCGCATGCATGTGGGTTGCCATCATGGCGGCATAACGCCGATAACGCGCGAGCTGATCGTCGAGCGAACGGTAGGCGACGTGTTGCAGGTCGCCCGCGAGCGTGGTGACGTTGCCGTCGACCACGGCATGCTCATGGATCTCGCGGCCCGCACGCCAGCCGCCGCGGCGGCGATCAAACAGGCGCAGCACCCGGTCGGGATAGGCGTTGCCGTGACGCAGGAACGCGCCGAAATATTCGGTGCTGCGCGCAAAACGGAACCCGGCGAAGTTGTCGAACCCGCTGTGGCGCGCCGCTTCGATGGACGCGCGCAACGTGGGCGTAACGCGTTCGTCGGCGTCGAGGCACAGCACCCATTCATGGCATGCCTGCCCCACCGCGAAGTCCTTTTGCGCACGAAAACCCTCGAACGCGTGTTCGATCACGCGCGCGCCACGGGCGGCGGCGGTCTCGCGGGTGCCGTCGGTGGAACCCGAATCGACCACCACCACCTCATCGCAAAATGCGAGCGAGTCGAGGCACGCGGCGATGCGATCGGCCTCGTTCAAGGTGATCACGCAGGCGGTGAGCAGCGCGTGGGTGGGCGGCATGGGAAGTGCAGCCTCCAAGGGTGACGGTACGAGGGCAGAGGGTAACCGAGCGCCGCGCTTCACGTCATCGCGAGCGCGAGGCAGCGCTTCGGGCGAAATCATTGCAGCCCGATGCTGGCGCCATGCCGGCTCAATCGAAAATCGCGTCGCCCGACGGCCAACATTCAGATCCGAATGCGACAATGCCGGCTATCGTGGTTGCCCCGACAGGGAAAGCCGGCGAAAATCGGCCACTGTGCACGCGTACATGGAACAACGCGCATGACCACCGTCAATCTGGTTTTCTGGGACAACGGCTTCGGGCTGTCCCGCGATTCCCGGCTGCTTGCCGATGCATTGCGGCTCAACGGCTGCGAGGTCACGCTGACAGCGCTCGGTTGGAAACAGGAACATCGGCGGCGGCGCACATGGATGCGCCCCTACGTACGTGCGCAGCAGGCGTGGTCCGGGCTGCGCCGCCAATGGCGCCCTCCGCAGGTATTCGATCTCAACATCATGTTCGAACATCTGTGGCCAATCCAATTGGTGCGCTCACGCTGCAATGTTGCGCTGCCAAATCCGGAGTGGTTCGATCGGCGCGACCAGCATTTCGTGGGCTCGATCGATCGCATCTGGGCCAAGACGCACAACGCCGCGTTGATATTCACGCGGCTCGGTCAACCGACCAGCTGGGTCGGTTTCCACAGCGACGACCGCTACGACCCTGCGGTTCCCCGTGAACGCAAGTTCTTCCATCTTGCCGGCGGCAGCCGCATCAAGGGCACCGATCGGCTGATGGCGGTTTGGCGGCGGCACCCCGAATGGCCAACGTTGACCGTCCTGCAGCATCCGCGCGAGGCGCATCCCGGCCCGGCTGCACCCAACATCGTGCATCGACTGGGTTATCTCGACGCATCCAATCCCGCGCATTACGCCGAGTTGCAACGGCTGCAGAACAGCCACGCTTTCCATCTGTGCTTGTCGGAAACCGACGGCTGGGGGCATTACCTCGTCGAGGCATTGGGCGTGGGCGCAGTGACGGTGACGGTGGACGCACCGCCGATGAACGAATTGGTCACGCCCGAGCGCGGGATATTGGTGCCCTACGCCGATACCGGCAACATGGCGCTGGCCAAGACCTTTTATTTCGACGAGCGCGCGCTGGAGCAGACCATCGAGCACGCGCTGAGCCTCAGCGACAGCGAGCTGCGTGCCTTGGGTGAACGTGGTCGTGCGTGGTTCATCCAGAACCGCAATACGTTCGTGCGGCGGGTGGGCGAAGCGCTGGCCGCGACGCTGCATTGAGCGGCACCGCGACAGTCGGCGATTCGTGGGCGGCGCGGCTGGCCTGGGCAGCATTGGCCTTCCAGGCGTTCTTCGCGATGACCCACTTCGGAAAGTGGTTGCGGCCCGAATACGGCGGCGCTGCAGCGCTGTTGATACTGGTGGTGGCAGGCGGAAAACGCTGGCGCGCGTTGGTCCGGCATCCACTCTCGTGGCTGGTGCTGGCCTTCATTGCCTACGCCGTATTGCAAGCCGCATACGTCGCCCGACTGACACCGGAATTGTCCTTCGGCAAGCATCTCTCCTACAACGCTGAACCGATCCGGATCGGCGTGCTGACATGCGCGATCGGAGCGTGGTTGGCGGAGCGGCCGCGCCGGATGCCGCTGCTGCTGGGCTTGATGGTGGCTGGCTTCGTAGTCGCCGCACTGGTGTGCGCACCGTGGGCTCGCATCGATGCGATTGTCGGCGGCGCCCTGCGCCTGCGCCTTCGTTATGCCGAGAACATCGTGGGGGAATATGCGGCGATGGGACTCCTGCTGCTGTCCTTGTTTGCACTGTCGCGACCACCGCACCTTCTCGACCGCAAGAGGATCGGTTTCGCAGTGGTTCTGGTGGTGGCGGGTGTGCCGCTGTTGGCGTGCCTGCTGTATGCGCAATCGCGCGGCGCCTGGTTGGCCGCAGCGTTGATGGTGCCGATCGCCCTGTACGCCTGCCTGCGCGATGTCCATCGACAGTGGCACCGTCCGGCCGCCATTGCGCTGGGCATGGCATTACTCGTGGTGATCGCGGCACTGGCCGTCGGTTACGCGCTGGTGGCGCATCGACTCGCCGGTGGCGAAGCGATCGCCGCGGCGCTGGCCCACGGCGAACTGGAGGATCTCCCTTCCAGTTCGGTCACCATACGCGTGCAGCTCGCCGAACTCGGCTGGCATGCTTGGCAAACGCACCCGTTGTGGGGCATCGGCCTGCGCAGCATCCACCCCTTGATCGTCGCCAGCGGCATCCACATCGGCGGCTACGTGCCTCCACATCTGCACGATGCTTACCTGCAGGCAGTCGTCGGCTTGGGGGTCATGGGCGCGTGCTTGCTGCTGGCCGCGTTCGCGCTGCTGGTGCGCGACCTGGTGCTGGCCCGTCGCGCAGGCATCGTCGGCAATGTCCTGTACTGGGCGTTGCTCGGGTGCCTCGGGATCATGCTGATCGTCAATCTTTTCGATTACCTGACCTGGCGCTTCGACTACCTGCGTGCGCCATTGGAATTGTTGCTCGGCTGCTGCTTTGCCCTGTCGCTGCGTCGTCGCCGGGGCGATTCGTCGATGACGACAACTCCGCGATAATGGCAACTCCCAATGCCATGCGTGAGTCGGAAGCGCCCGCTGACGACTGCACGAAACTCGTCCGCGCCCAAAGCATGCTGCCCACCTTCGCCCCGCCCCTCGTGATCCGCTTCGGCGCCTTCGGGGACATGGTGTTGCTGACGCCGCTGTTGCGCCTGCTGCACCGCAGGTACGGTCAGCCTTGTCGCGTGCTGGGATCGGGCGGTTGGCTGGAGCCGTTGTTCGCGGGACATCCGGATGCAGATGCAGACCCCACGCTCAAGCTCGCCAGCCGCAAGCGTCCCTACTGGCTGGATCCCAGCCAGCGACATCTGGTCGCACGGTTGCGCGCGCAACCGCCCGGCCCGGTTTACGTGTGCGACGACTGGTCGATCGACAAGATTCGCTGGCTGTTGCAGCGCGCGCACATTCCGGACGACCACTGCGTGTTCGCGAATCCCGATTGCATGTTGCGAGAGGGTGAACACTGGATCGACCGCTGGCAACGTTTCGGCGCGATGACGCCGGCCGCCTTCGCCGACGCACCGCAGGCTGACGCACCGAATGCACCTTGCCTGTCGGTCCATGCCGCCGACCGTGCCGACCTGCAGCAGTGGCTGCGCGCATGCAGCTTCGACAATGCGCCGCTGGTGCTGCTGCAACCGGGCAACAAGCGCACTCTCAAGCGCGGGCGCGCCGGACAATTCGGTGACGACAAGCAATGGCCGCTGGCCAACTGGGTGGCGGTGATCCGTGCCGTGCTTGCGCGGCGCCCGGATGCGAAGATCGTCCTGTGCGGCGCGCCGCCCGAGGCTGCATTGCTGCGCCAGATCGCCGGCGCCGCGCATTCCGATCGCGTGCTCGCAGCCGGCGATGAGTTGCCGCTGCGGCGCCTGCTGGCCTTGTGTGAACACGGCGCCGCGATGGTTTCGATCGACACCGGTCCCGCGCAGGCCGCGGCCGCACTGGGTTGTCCGTTGATCGTGCTGTACGGCGCGCAACCACCATCGCTGTGGCTGCCGCGCAGCCCGACCGGCAGTGCGGTCGTCGCCCTCGGTGGACTGCCGCAACGCAACCGCGTGGACCAGATCACACCGGACGAGGTGATCGCGGCGTGGCAGGCTTTGCCTTTGCGCGACGCCGCGCACGCCTGATGCGCCGGGCGCATCCATTACACTCGCAGCGCACCGCGGCGCATCCGAACGCACAGTGACCGACGCTTCCTACGCCCTCACCGAACGCCTGCGCGCCCTGTTGTGGTGGCTGCCGCTGTACCTGCTGGTGGCACTGATCACGATTTTCATGCAGCCGCCGATTCCGCTGCATTCCACCCGCGCGCTGGCGGTGGCGTGGGACATGTGGGCGCATCACCAGTTCTGGGTGCCGCACATCAACGGCGCGCCATATTCGGAAAAGGCACCATTGCTGTTCTGGCTGATCCATGCCGGCTGGGCCGCGTTCGGTGTCAACGATGTCTGGCCGCGCGTGTTGATGGTGCTGATCGGCGCCTCGCAACTGGTGCTGGCGCAGGAACTGGCACGGCGCCTGTTTCCGGAGCGGGCGTGGGTCGCGCGCTCCACGCCGTGGCTGTTGCTGGCGTTTTCGTACGGCCTTCTATACGGCCTGCAGATCATGTACGACGGCCTGCTGGCGGTGTGGGTGCTGGGCGCGATGTTGTGCCTCGTCACGGGCCCGCGCCGCGCCAAACCGCGCTGGATCGGGTTCGCAATCTGCATCGGGCTTGGGCTTTTGACCAAGGGGCCGGTGATGCTGGTGCACACGTTGCCGGTGTGGTTGCTGGGCCCGTGGTGGAGTGCCTACGCGCGCGAGCACCGGGGGCGCTGGTACGGCTTCGGATTCGCCGCGGTGATCGGCGGCGGCATCATGCTCGCTGCGTGGGTGGTGCCCGCCATCCAGCTGAGCGGCGGCAGCTACACGCACAGCCTGCTCTACAAGCAAACCGGCGGGCGGGTGGTGGCCGCGTTCATCCACAGGCGGCCGTTCTGGTGGTACGTACCGTGGCTCGCCGTGCTGCTGTTTCCGTTCGTGCTGTGGCCGCGCATGTGGGCAGCCTTCGCGACACTGCGCAGGCCCTGGTCGCCGGGATTCCGGATGACGCTGGTCTGGCTACTCGGCGCATTCGTGATCTTCAGCGCCTTCAGCGGCAAACAGAGTTATTACCTGGTACCGGAACTGCCGGCCGCGGCCATCCTGATGGCGGCGGCGATTGCCACGCTGCGGGCGCGCGATGAACGGCTTGCGCAAAGTGCATGGCTGGGCGCGTGGCCGCTGGCCATCGGCTCGTTCGCACTGGCGGCGTTGCTGTTCGCATTGCCATTGGTCGGCCCGGCCAGACTGCACGGTCATTGGTTGCGCGATCTCGCACCGGTCAGCGCACCCTTTGGCGTGTTGTATCTGCTGATCGGCGTGTTCGTGCTGCTGCCGGGACGCGGCAAGCTGCGCCGCATCGCCAGCGCCAGCCTGATCGGCACCGCCGGCGCGTACGGGCTGTTTGCGGTGGCGCTGTATCCCGCCTTCGACATGCGACCGGCTTCGAAACTGCTGGCGCACGCCGAAGCCGAAGGCCACGCGATCGGCAACCTCGGCATCTATGACGGCCAGTTCCAATTCATGGGGCGGATGACCCGGCCCATCGATCGGCTGTACGAAGGCCAATTCCTGCAGGACTGGGCAGCCAAGCATCCGCGCGGCTTGGTGATCGACTATCCCGAACACCTCGACGCCAATGACTTGCGTTACGCCCGCCTGGTGCAACCGTACCGCGGCACCTGGATGGTGATCTGGAATGCACCGACGCTGGCGACGCTTCGCCGTGGCCAGCAACCGCCCGAACAAGCCACGCCCACGGTGCTGCTGCCGGCGCCGAATTACTGGCGTTACGCGCAGGTGCACTGAACGACATTCGGCCGCACACGCTGCGATCTCGGGCTGATCTTCGTGGACTAGCCAGCTCAACCGCTGGATCAAGACATGCGCAGAATCTGCGAGAGTGGTAGCGTGCGACGCGTGCCTGAGATAACCGGGTCATGAGCGCGCGAAAGCTACTGAACCGTTGGACGCAGTTGGCGGTCATCCTGTTGCCGGCGTCTCACGCATTGGCGACTGGCATCGATTGCAACCGTATACATGATCCGATCGCGCAAACGATCTGCACCCATCGGGACTTGCTGATATTGGATGGGCAGTTATCGGTGGCCTATACGGCG